>CAIQJD010000317.1 GCA_903872005.1 uncultured bacterium
GCAGGCTATCCTCGCTGAGGCAATTCACGGCCTTCGCCAGGATGCGCGCGGTGGAGGTCTTGCCGGTGCCGCGCGGCCCACAAAAGAGGTAAGCGTGCGCGATCTTGTTCCGCTCCAGGGCGTGGCGCAACGTCTGTGTGACATGCTCCTGCCCCACCACCTCTTCAAATGTCTGCGAACGCCACTTCAGATAGAGCGCTTGCGCCGGCATGATCTCTCCGTTCCCTCGTCAAGTTCTGCCCAAGTGTAACATCGTTGGCCCTTTCGCGCAAGGACAAGCCGGCGTCAGGGTGTGTTTCAATTTTGGGGCGCGTGTGTAGCTTGGCGCCTTGTGCGCGTTTTGGTCCGGGCCAGACGCGCCGATCCATGACTAATGTACTGTTGCGGGAATCGGCTCCCGCGTGTATAATGTTAAAGTCAACCGCATCTATTCCCTTTACACTGCGTCAAGATATTGGACAAGGACGCGCGCCGGCGTTCCATCCATCCCGTTTGCCATGAGGTTCACGGCATGAGCCAGAAAGTGCTTGTCTATAGCCAGGACAAGACGCTCTGTACAATGCTCCACGAAGGTCTGCGGAAAAAGGGCTTCGACGTCACAACGACGAGCAATCGCAAGAAGGTACTCGACTGGATCAACGTCGAGCGCTCCGATTTCCTCTTCGTGGATGGGCTACAATCACCGCCCGAAGGAGTGCAATTCTGCGCCGAATTGCGCCGGCTGGATGCCGATATTCACATTCTTCTGGGCATCCCCAAACGCCAATCCGTCGAGTGCGCGGACGGCTGTATTACCGCGCCCATCACCGTGCGTAAAGTACATCACCACATCCGCGCCCTGCTCCAGGCCGACGCGCGCCGGCTTGTCATCTCCGGCGACGTCGAGTTGGACGCGCGCAATCGCATCGTGCGCTGCAATGACCACGAAGCTCACCTGACGCCCAAAGAGGCGCGGCTCCTGCATCTCCTGCTGGATCGAGCCGGCGCCGTCGTCACGCGCGCCGAAATCATGCGCGAAGTCTGGGACACCGAATACCTGGGCGACATGCGTACCGTGGATGTGCATATCCGCTGGCTGCGGCGTAAGATCGAGTCCATGTCCAGCCAACCGACGCATATCCTCACCGTCCGCGGCCTGGGCTATCAATTCATCCCCATCGGGACCGCCACGCCGGCTCCACATCCCGCAGACTCAGACGATCTCGCAGCGAGCGAAGATCTCCAACCACCGCGTGAACACGACCGCGAGGCTCTCTGACCCCGTTGCGGAAAGGCATGATCTCCACATGAGCGAAGCGAAAATCTACCCCAATGTCCAGATCGGAGCCGGCGCGGAAATCGGCGACTACGTCATCATCGGTGAGCCGCCGCGCGGCAAGGCCCCCGGCGAGCTGCCCACCATCATCGGCGCCGGCGCCGTCATCCGCTCCCACACGGTGATCTATGCCGGTAATCGCATCGGCGACCATTTCCAGACCGGCCACCATGCCATGATCCGCGAAGAAAACACCATCGGGAATGATGTCAGCATCGGGACCGGCTCCATCGTCGAGCATCACGTCATCATCGAAGACGGCGTGCGGATCCACTCGCAAGCCTTCATCCCAGAGTACTCCAAACTGGAGCAAGGCTGCTGGTTAGGCCCCAACGTCGTCCTCACCAACGCGCTGCACCCCCAGTGCCCCAAAGTGAAGTCCTGCTTGAAGGGCGCAACCATCGGCCGGCGCGCCAAGATCGGCGCCAATACCACCATCCTGCCCGATCGCGCCATTGGCGAAGACGCTTTGGTCGGCGCCGGCTCCGTCGTGACGCGGGACGTGCCGGCGCGGGCCGTCGTCGCCGGCAACCCGGCCCGCATCATCAAGCAGATTGACGACCTGAATTGTCCCTACGACCTGGTGGAACGCCCCTACTTGTAGCCTGCGCCATCTTGTACTATACTGCATCCCAACACTCGCGAGGTCGCATGGAGGATTATCCCATGTTAAGCCAGGAATTGCTGGATATTTTGCGTTGCCCCCACTGCGCGCCGGCCGGCCGGGAAGGTGCGCTCGAGTTGGTCAAGGATAGCTGGCTGGTCTGTCAGGATTGCGGGCGCAAGTACCCGACTCAGGACGACATGCCCATCATGCTGGTGGAAGTCGGCGCCAAGTACATGGACACGCCGGCCGAGGAGCTGCCCTTTCCGCCAGAGATCGAGTTGATCCTGCCGCCGGCGCCGGCTGTCGAGATAGCCGACGCGGCGACCGATTGCCCCGCGCCGGCGCGCAGCGGCATCCCGCGCTGGCTGCTCCTCATCCCGATTCTGGTCGGCATCGTTCTGGTCATCCGCTGGATGGTAGAACGCTCTGCGGGATGCTGCGAGGACTGAACAAGCGACGAGGGACTATGATGAGCGAATTCCGGCGCAAAGCGCCTCTCCTGCTGCTGATGCTGGTTCTGGTCGTGTGCCTCTGGCCGGCCGGCGCGTTGGCCCAATCCGGCGCCGGCATCTCTGTCAGCCAGAATCAAGCAGTCGCGCATTTCGCGCAGGACGTGCAGTTCAGTCTCAAAGCCTCCAGCGGCAGCGCTATCCGCGAAGTCATCCTGTTCTATCGCATCAGCGGCAGCGGCGTGACGACGCGCGCCTATCCCGACATCCGGCCCGCCCAGACCGTCAGCGCGGCCTACACCTGGGAGTTGGAAGCCGGCCAGCTTGCCCCGGGCACGGAAATCACCTACTACTGGGAAATCAGCGACAACGCCGGCGGTCAGCTACGCACCGAAGCCAGGTCCCTTGCCTACAACGATGACCGTTTCCAATGGCAAGAGTTCAGCGCAGGCCAGGTGCGGCTCTTCTACTATCAGGGCAAGCGCCCGGACGACCTGATGCAAGCAGCGCAGGCAGCCATTCAGAAGCAGGGCCAGCAAATTGGCGTCGTCCTGGAAAAGCCGATTCGCATCTACGTCTACGCCAGCCGCAACGACATGCGCCTTGCCATCCCCTCCCGCAGCTCGCGCTACGACGAGATGACCACCACCCTGGGCATCGTCATGGCCGAAGACACCCTCCTGCTGCTGGGCAGCGCCGCCGGCGTCGAGAAAACCCTGGCCCACGAATTGACCCATCTGGTCGTTGGCCTGGCGACCAAAGGCCCTCTGAGCCGGCTGCCGCGCTGGCTCGACGAAGGGCTGGCAATGTACGCCGAAGGCCAACTCCCGGCCGGCAACAAGAGCGCCCTCGATAAAGCCGTTCGCGGCGACACCCTCATCTCGGTGCGCTCCCTCTCCGGCTACGCCGGCGACCCGAACCTCGTGGACCTCTTCTACGGCGAGTCTTACAGTCTGGTCGCCTTCCTGCTGGACAACTACGGGAGCGCCAAGCTCCTGACCCTCTTGAACGTCTTCAAACGCGGCGCGTATCAAGAGGACGCGCTGCAACAAGTGTACGGCTTCGGCATGGATGGCCTGGATGCGGCATGGCGCACATCGCTGGGGTTGAAGCCCCGCGTCGCCGGCTCCGCGCAGCCGATCCCGACGCGCGCCGCGACGCGCCAGACGGGCTTGCCCCAGTTTTGTGGGGCCAGCGTACTGCCGGCCGCCCTGCTCGGCCTCGCCGGCGTCTTCCGGCGCAACTTCGCCGGCGGGAGCAACCTTCGATGACTACACCCAAGCGTCGTTTCCTCGGAGCTTTTTTCGGCGGACGCGCCGACCGCGTCCCTGTCGCCAACCCGGTCTCCTCGGTCACGCATGAATTGATGCAGGCGACCGGCGCCTTCTTCCCGGCCGTCCACCTGGACGCCGAAGGGATGGCGACCCTGGCCGCCGGCGTCCACACGATCCTCGGCCACGACGCGGTGATGCCGGTCTTCAGCGTGGTGCAGGAATCGGCCGGCCTGGGCTGCGACATCCACTGGGGCGACGCGATGACGATGCCTACGGTGCGCGGCCACCCGCTCTCCGGCGTGGCGCGGCCGGCCATCCGGCGCGACTTCATGGCCCACCCGGCTTGTCAGACCGTCCTGGAAGCCATCCGCATCCTGCGCCGGCAATTCGGCGAGCGCGTCGCCATCATTGGCAAGGTCTTCGGCCCCTGGACGCTCTCGTATAACACGGTTGGCTTGCAGGAATTCTTGATAGACACCCTGGATCAGCCCGACCTGGTGCGCCGGCGGCTGGATGTCTTGAAAGAGGCGACCATCGAATTCGGCGTTGCCCAACTGCGCGCCGGCGCGGACGTCCTCTGCATCGCCGACCACACCACCGGCAACCTGGTGCGCGCCGCCATGTACCGCGACTTCATGTTGCAGCTCCATCAGGAGATCAACGCGCGCATCGGCGGCCCCACCGTCCTGCACTGTTGCGGGCCTACCCTCGATCGCATGGACTACTTCGCCCAGGCCGGCTTCGACGCCTACCACTTCGAGTCCGCCAATGACGCCGTCAAGGCGCGCCAGATCGTCGGCCGGCGCATGAGCCTCATCGGCAACATCAACAACCCCGAAGTCCTGCTGCGCGGCGCGCCAGCCGGCGTGCGCGAAGCCAGTCGCCGCGCCATTGCCGCCGGCGTGGACATCCTCGGCCCAGAATGCGCCGTCCCCCTGGGGACGCCCAACGCCAACCTGCTGGCGATGGTCGAAGCGGCCGAGGAATTCGGTCGGCGGTCGGATTAAGCCGGCCGAATCATCGCCGAGCGATCCTGCTCCACCAGCGGCCGGCTCCCATGCGGCGTCGCCACAAAGCCGCGTTCCACCTGCAGCGACCCGACGCCAGGCAAGAACATGCCGGCTTCCAGGCTCACCACCATCGCGGCTTCCAGCGGCAAATCCGAAGCGACATCCACACCATCATCGCGGATCCGCAGCCCATTGTCCGGGGCCAGAATCGGATAGTCGCGCACTTCCAGCCCCACGCCATGCCCGTGCGGATAGCACGCGGTGAAGCCGGCGTCGTCCATCACCTGTTGCATGGCCGCCTGCACGCGTGAAGCGCGCACGCCCGGTCGCAGCGCCGCCGCGCCGGCTTCCACACTTGCCGCCAGTGCATCATAGCGCGCCTGCAGGGCCGCCGGCGGCTCCCCCAACGCCAGCGTCACGCCGGCGTCAGAGAAGTACCCGCCGTAGATGCACCCGAAATCCACGTACATGATCTCGCCAACCGCCGGCGCATACTGCGGCTCCGTCGCGATGCCCAGGCCGCATGGCCCGAAAGCGAAATGGTCGCAGTCCGCGCCGGCTTCCGCCACAGACGACCGAAAGCGCGCAATGACCTCGCCCATCGGCCGGCCTGGCCGCGCCAGCAGCAAACTCTCGCCGGCGGCGCGCTCGGCAATGCCGGCGGCGCGCTCCAGCCGGCTGATCTCTTCCGGCGTCTTGACCATGCGGATCAGGCGCAGCAGGTTGGAGCAATCCAGGAATTGCGCCGCCGGCAGGGCGCGGCGCAGCGCCAACAGCGCCGGGTGGGAGACATCCTCCATCTCGATCCCGATCCGTCCCGCGCCCAGGCCCCGTTCGCGCAAGACCTCAGCCAACGCTGCCGACGCATCCGCGGCGCTGGGCCGACGCTGCAGCAACTCCTGAAACCGCTCCCAACCGGCCGGCGGACTCCCAGAGCCGGCGCTCAGATCAACGCCCGGATCGCCGTAGATACGCACATCGCGCACCCAGCCATCCGCGGCGTTGACCGCAAAGAGTGGGCTGATGACCAATGCCGGCGCGCCCTCGGCCGGCAGCAACGCATACGCCGGCATCCGATGAGCCGGCGCGCCCGGCGCGGCCATATACTCTTTGAACAGCGAATCGAGCCAACAGCGATAATCCGTCAGATAGGCCACATTGGCCGGCGAAGCAGCGACCAGCGCATCCAGCCCACTGACGCGCATATAGTCCAGGGCCCGCGCCCGATTCAAGAGCATCTTGCGTCTCTCCTCTCGCCCGACTGTGCTCAGAAACTCAGCCGCACCTCGCGCAGCTTGGGCGAGGTGGTATCATAGAGCGAGATGAAGCTGGCCCGATATTGCAGCCACGCCATACCCGCCGGCATGCCGCGCACCGCCTGCCCCGATTGTTCGTAGAAACTGCCCGGCCCGGCCGGCCCCTGCCAGACAGCGTCCTCCAGCTCGGCCGCACTGGTCGCCCAACGCAGCTCGAACTTGAGCGCCGTATCCACCGGCGTCTCGCCGTCCCACGCCAGCCGTTTCGGGATCGCCCCGCCCAACGCAATGGCCGACGAGATGAAGTGCTCGACCGGCTGGCGCGTGTACGCGTTGCCATGATCGTGCGGGCTGAGATAGTGCGGCCCCATGCCCGGCAGCCGCGTCGTGCGCGCCGGCGTGAAGCCGGCCGGCCCGTTCCAGTAGATGAGCGAATCGGCCTGATGCCCCAAATTGTCGCGATGGCACGCCAGCATGATGTCCGGCAATCCATCGCGGTTGAAATCCAGCACCAGCGACGCGCAAGCGGCATCGGCCGGCAGATTGAACGGATGCTCCAGGTCAATGCGCTTGCCATCGCCATAGAAGATCTGCGACGGCACGATGCGCGTCACGGCCGAGGAGTAGGCCGAGACGACCAGGTCGAGATGCCCGTCGTTGTTGATATCGGTCACATAGATATGGCCGGGGCTATAGTTGCCGTCATAACGTTGCGAACGCTCGTGGCTGAAGCCATCCGGCCCGCCATAGAAGATGTAAAACGATGTCGGCCGGCGCGTATAGTGCCCCATCACGGTCACGATCAAGTCCGGCCAGCCATCCTCGTTGATGTCGGCCACATTCAGCGTACCAATCCAGCCGGTCGTGATAGGAATGCTGCCCACCCGTTCGGCCGAGAACCCATCCGGCCCGCCATAGTAGATCGCCACGCGCTCGCGCCAGTCGCCAGTCAGGAAGTCGAGATAGCCGTCGCGATTAACGTCCGCCAGATGGCCCATCCCCACCGAGAAGGTCGGCACATTGCTGGTCCGCTCGGCCGAAAAACCCTCCGCGGACCCCCAGAAGATCGTCGTCGAGTGCGCCAGAGTCTCCGGCTTATCATCATAGGTGGTGCCAATCGCCAACAGGTCGAGGTAGCCATCATGGTTGAAATCCGCCACGTGCACATGCTGGATGCCCCGGCAGACCGTCGGCAAGTCCTGATAGCGGTCGGGGCTGACGCCGGCCGGCCCGCCCCAGAAGATGCGTAGCCCATTGACGATCGTCGTCGTCAATTCGGGATAGCCGTCCAGATTCAGATCGGCCAGGACATACGAGCTGCTGCCGCCGGTAGGCAGTTCGAGCCGGCGCTCCGCCGCATACTCCCCCGCCGCGTTGCCGAGATAGACATAGATCGGGAAGCCCGGCCATATCTGCGAAGGGCCGCCCATCGTATTGTTGAACACCACGACCGGCGCGCCGCCCTTCACCAACTCGCCGGCCGTGTTGCCCATCGCGCCGCCGGTCGGCAGGAACGTGACCCGCTCGGTCGAGAAGCCGGCCGGCCCATTCCAGAACACCGCCGACTCGGCTTCGTAGGTCACGGCATTCTCGTAGCGGCTGGCGATGATTTCTGGCCGGCCGTCGCCATCCAGATCGGCCGCGCTGACCCAGGTGATGTACTTGAGCGGCAGGGCCTGCCAAACGACGTCGGGCGCCTCGACCCGCCGGATTTCCACACCATTCACCGTCGCCAGGATCAGCTCGTTGCGTCCATCCCCATCCACGTCGGCGACCGCGACGCGCGTCGCGCCCTGGCAGAACATCGTGGTGAAACCCTCAGCGTGCAGGATCGTGCGCTTTTCCGGCCCGAACCGGCCGGCGTCGTTCCAGTAGATCCACACCTGATTGCCGCCGCTGAAGATGATCTCATCGCGGCCATCGCCGTCCAGGTCGGCCAGGAGCGCCTGCTGTGCAAAGTGGGTCGGCAAGCGGGTCGGCTGCGCGGTATCGAATCCGCCGCCGGCCTTGCCCCAATAGATAGTCGCCTCGAAATCATACTCGAACTCGGAGCGGTAGTTGGCAACGACCAGCTCCGGCTGGCCGTCGCCGTTCAGATCGCCGGCTGCCGCCGAAACGGCCGCCACGCCGGTCAGGCCGAAACGAGCCGTGGCGTCTTCGAAGCGCCGGCCTTCGCGCTGCAAGAAGACCTGCAGCGGGCGCGGGCGCCCCGGCGCGTGGTGATCCACCCATGCGGACGGGAAGATCAGGTCGAGCCGGCCGTCGCCGTCGGCGTCCACAATCGCCACGTCATACGCCCCGACCGTGCGGAATTCCGCGCGCTCGCCCGTCAGGCCGGCCGGCCCGCCCCAATAGACATAAGATGTCAATTCGGACGTGACGCCATTCTCGCCATTGACCACCACCAGATCGGGATAGCCATCGCCATCCAGGTCCACGATGCGGCTCATCCACCCGCTGTCATTCGCCAACTGCTGGCGCGGCCACGCCGCGCCGGACGCCGCGCTGGCCGAGTAGATCCAGGTCGGCCCGCGCTCGATGTAGCCGTGATTGTTGGCGACGATGATGTCCACGCACCCATCATTGTTCACGTCCGTGCGGTGAATCGTCTCAATCACACCATGCGCGTTCACGTAGAGATTACTGCCAGCGTCCAAGAACTGGCCGGCCGCGAAATCCTGGAACCCACGCTGGACAATATCGCACTTCGCTTGATCAGCCACTCTGTTCTCCTATCGCGCCGAATCTCGGCTGCCTCACCATCCCAATCGCCGACGCAATCGCTCAGCCATCCAATCGCTCAGTCGCTCCAGCAACGCCTCGCCCATCTCGCGCGTGGCGCGCCGCGCATCCCCGACAACCCCGTTGGGCGTCAGCACGCGCAGACTGTCCATGTACAGGTCAACGCCCTGCCCGTCCTGGCTGATCCAGCCGCGCGCCGCCTTGTCCATGCGCACCAGATCCGGCCGGATCGCCAACATGCACGCCGTCTCCAGCACGTCCGCGTGCCACTGGGCCTCTTCCACCGGCACCCCGAAACGCTCGGAGACCAGCTCTTGCTGCACCCGCACATAGCCGGCGCCGTACACTTCCGGCAAGACGCGCGCCTCAAAACCCCGTTGGCGCAGCAGATCCATCAAGTAGAAGCCGATCCCGTCCAGGAACGCGAAATTCCCGCCGTGGCCCGAGGTAAGGATGAACGTGCGAAAACCATGTCGCGCCAGGGCCAGACAGGTCTCCTCGTACATCGCCGTGAACGTCTGCGGCGATACGCTGAGCGAGCCGGGAAACATCAGGTGGTGGTACGAAAGTCCCGGCCGCAGAATCGGGGCCACCAACGTGCGCCCCAGCTTTTGGGCGGTCAACTCCGCCACCCGCTCGCCGATCAGGCAATCGGTCAGCAACGGCAGATGCGGCCCATGCTGTTCCACCGATCCCGAAGGGACGAAGACGGCATCGTAGCCGGCTTGCAAGGCCGCGTCGATTTCCGGCCAGGTCATCTCTTCCAGTTTCACACGCTCTACCATGTGTCGCCTCCTGGGCGCGTCAATGCTGTGCGCCGCGCGGCAACGCCTCGGCCGGCGTCGCCAGCGGCGTCTCGTGGGCGATGAGCAGATCGCCCGGCAAGTTGTTCGGTATGAACTGCTTGTTGATCACGCTCTCCGGCATGGGCAGAGAGCTATACGTGCGGCCGCCCACGCGCAAGAACGGCTCCGCGTAAGAGCAGCCGGCCAACATGCCCCAACGCCCATCGCGCGCTTCGATCACCTTGCGCGCCACCGAGCCGTACAAGCGCTGGCTGACGATCTGATCCACCGCCTGCACCTTGCGGTGAATGACGCTGGTCGTGTCAATCCACACATCACACACGATCCCCTCGCCGAAGAACTGCCGCGAATCGGCGATCTCACCGCCCATCGGGAGGTAGAAGATCTCTTTGACGTGGTGCGCGGCCACGCCATCCACCTGGCGAATGCGTGTGCCGGCGGTGGCAATCGCCCGAACCGTCAACTGCGAGATGATGGTGTGCGGGTCGGTCGGGGCCTGGCGCGCCATCGGCAGGTGCGTGATCACAATGTCCGGCCGGACGCGCAAGATGATGTCGCGCAACTGCGCCACCCGTTCCTTGCTCCACTCCATATCTTCATCGTCGGGCCACCCCAGAAAGACCAATTCGTGCGTCCCGATGATCTTCGCGACGGCCTCCGCTTCGCGTCGCTTGACCGCGCGCAGGTCTTCCAGCGTCCCGCGCACGATCTGCGCTTCGCCTTTCCGCCCCGGCGCTTCGTCCGGCTCCAGGAATAGATCGGGATGGTGGCGCTCTCCATCCGTGCAGATGACGACCGTCACGCGGTCTCCCAGGTCGGCATGCAGCGCCAGCGTCCCGGAGCCTTCCCACGCGCTATCGGCGGGGTGTGCATAGACCATCAAGATGCTCATGGTTCGGCGATTGGAGTCACTCATCGCGCAGTCTCCTCCCATCGGTCAAGATTGACTTTGGTTCAGCCGGCCGGCGCGGCCAGGCCGCCTTTCACAAATCGGGCGCGTAGCCGCGTCCCCACTGTTCGGCGCGTTTCACCCGGAAGTCGCCCGTGTTGGGCATGATGCAGTTCTGGCCTCCGTCCACCATGATCGTCTGGCCAACGATGTAGCGCGCCTCATCGGAGGCGAGAAAGACCGCCAGCCGGCCGATGTCGCGCGGCTCGCCGACCAGGCCGGCGGGAATGTTCTTGCCCGCCGCTTCGCGATCCACGTCGCCCATCACCTTCAGATGGTTCTCCACCAGGATCCAACCCGGCGCGATGCAATTGACGCGGATGCCGCGCGGGCCTAGCTCCAATGCCAGGACGCGGCTATAGGCGGTAATGGCCGCCTTCGTGCCGGCGTATACCGTATGCTCCGTCATGCCAAAGAAAGCATGATTCGAGGCCAGATTGATGATCGCGCCGCCGGCCGGCAGCGCTGGCAGCGCCGCTTGCGTCAGAAAGAACATGGCGCGCACATTGACGTTGTAGAGCGTGTCAAATTGCGCCGGCGTCACCTGCTCGAAAGGCCGGTTCATGGTGATGCCGGCGTTATTCACCAGCACATCCAGCCCACCCAGGAATTCAATGGCGCGCCCGGCCAGGTCGCGCGCCTGCTCCACATCATTGAAATCCGCGCCGAAGGCTTCGGCGCGCCCGCCTGCCCCCCGAATCTCATCCACAGCCGAGCGCGCGCCGGCGTCGCTGTGCGAATAGTGTAACGCGACGGCCGCTCCTTCGGCGGCAAATTCCAGCGCCACGCCGCGCCCGATGCCTGTGCCGGCGCCGGTTACCAGGACGCGCTTGCCAACCATCCGTCGGGAATCGCTCATTGCCGCATCATCCTTATGTCAATATTGGATCAGCCAGAGCGCGGCTGCATCTCGCCCCAACGCGGCCGCACCGTCGGGTTCACCACCGAGCGCGGCCAGCGTCGCGCCAGCAAATCCAGGATCGCCTCCACGCACACTTCGCTGTAGCTTTCAGGATACGCGTCGGTGTAGCCGGCCGCATGAGGCGTGATCACGACGTTGTCCATCTGGAACAGTGGGTTGTCCGCTGACGGCGGCTCTTGCTCCAGCACATCCAGCGCCGCGCCGGCGATCCAGCCCTCTCGCAGCGCCCGGATGAGCGCCGGCTCATCCACCACCGCCCCGCGCGCCATGTTCACCAGCAACGCGTGGGATGGCATGAGGAGCAGCTCTTTCTCGCCAATGAGATGGCGCGTCTCGGGCGTCAGCGGGCAGTGCAGCGAGACGTAGTCCGCCTCGCGCAACAGTGTCGGCAGATCGCAGCCCCGCGCGCCGAAAGCCGCCAGCGTCGCCGCCGGCGCATAGGGATCAGCGACCAACAGATGCATCTCAAAGCCACGCACCTTCTGCGCCACCAGTTGCGCGATGCGCCCGAACCCGACCAGTCCCAGGGTCGCGCCCTGCGGATGCCGGCGCGGCAGCGCCGCCCGCGCGTTCCACGTCCCGGCGCGCGTCAACCGCTCCAGCCGGCTCACCTGACGCAGCAGATTGAGCAGGAGCGCGACCGTATGATCCGCGACGCCATCACTCAGCACATACGGGGTATTGGCGACGATGATGCCCATTTGCGTGGCCGCCGGCACGTCAATGTTGTCCGTCCCGCTCCCCACGCGCACAATGGCCCCGCAGCGTTTTAGAACCTGCAGATTCTCGCGCGTGAGCAGGTGTTTGCCGCCCAGCAGCCACACGACATCCGCATCGCCGGCGTAGCGCGCCAGCTCTTCACCATCGAAGCATGGGTGATTGACGAAGGTCACGCCGGCGTCAGCGAAGCGTTGCGGTACCCAATCGGCGACCCGGTGATCGTCATTCACCACCAGCGCCACCTTGCGGTCTGACATGCTGACCACCTCCGACAAAAAAAGCGGCTTCCAGAGCCGGTCGCCCTGGAAGCCGCGAAGTTCACGCTCCCAGCGAGCGCAGAATCATTTGCGAGTAATTGCGGATGGCGCTAAAGTCGTCGCACGGCGTGACGAAGAGGAAGCCGTCTTTCACGAACTGTGCCATATCCCCGAAGGCGATGCCGGGGATCTTGCCCAGCTTCTTGCACGCATCCAGAGTCTTGCGGATGGCCGCCTTGTGCGGCTCGCTCCAGAGCGGGAC
>CAIQJD010000318.1 GCA_903872005.1 uncultured bacterium
ACAGCGAAGTAATCTACCGGCTCATACCGGATACTATTATTAGGGAAAGGGAGAACACTCATGGCTACTCGAACGATCGCAGGCAAGACCGTTACGGTCAACGACGAGGGCTTCCTCACCAACGCGGCCGAATGGACCAAGGAGATGGCCCCGGTCATCGCGGCGGAGGAAGGGATCGCGGCACTGACCGACGCGCACTGGAAAGTCATCGACTACTGCCGCGGCGCGGCGGCCAAGCTGGGCGGCAAGTCGCCCACGCTGCGCCAGATCACCACCGGCACCGGTGTATCGACCAAGGACCTGTTCGCGCTGTTCCCCAAGGGCCCGGCCAAGAAGGTGGCGCGCATCGCCGGCCTGGGCAAGCCCGAAGGGTGTGTGTGATTCATCTATCACGGATGCAAAGGAGAGACTGCAATGGCTGAAGAAACACGGAAGATCGCGTTCATCTGCTCGAAGGGTGACCTGGACATGGCTTACCCTGCGCTGGTCATGGGCTGGGCTGCACTGGGCAACGGCATCGACGTCACCATCTTCTTCACCTTCTGGGGCATGGATATGATCACCAAGTCGCGCCAGGGCCGGCTCGAGCTGGCGCCGGTGGCGAACACCAGCATGAAGATGAAGATGATGGGCCTGCCCACGGGCAACCTGGGCATCCCCAACATCCTGGGCATCATCCCCGGCATGACCGCGTTTGCGACCTGGATCATGCGCAAGAAGATCGCCGGGGTGGGCGCACCTCCGGTGGGCGAGTACCTGCAGATGCTGGTGGATGGCGGCGCCAAGCTCTACGCGTGCAAGATGTCGGTGGACATGATGGGCCTGAAGAAGGAAGACTTTGTCGACGGCGTGATCGATATCGTTACCGCCAGCGACTTCATGGACATGACCGACGGCGCACAGATCATCTTCATCTGAGCGCAGCATTTGTTCACGGCTCTCTTGGGCCGCACAGCGACCCAAGAGAGCAGAGGCTGCGGTTGTCTCGCCCCGCTAGCGCACGATGATCGGCAGATACTCCGTCGCGTAGCCGACCCGGATGAGGATGCTGGCCTCAGCCGTCTGGCCGTCCGCGTCGGTGGCGATCAACGTGGCCTGGTATACCTCACGCGGCATAGCGAAGAGCTCTACCCACTCTCCGCTGCCGACCTCGCCTAACGCATCCAGCCGCCAGCGCAACGATCCTCCTGCCAGACGCCCATCTTCCAGGTCAAACGCCTGCCCGCTCAAGCGCACCGGACGATCGGGCGGGAAGATGCTGTTGTTGGGGGTCACGATGGTGACCTGCGGCGCGTGTTTGGCGACGGTGAACGCGGTCGACACATCACCGGTCGCGCGCAGGCCGTCGGAGGCGATCACCCGCACCAGGCTGGCGCCGCTGCTGCCGGCCAGGCTGTGTGCGTCGAGCGTCAGCGTGCGGGTAGGATACTCGGAGCGCAGTACGATCCACGTGGCGCCGCTGTCCGCGCTGTATTGGATCGTGTAGCGCAGCGTGTCGTTGTCCTGGTCCGCGGCGTCCCATGCCACGGCAAAGTCGCCGCTGAAGGTCTCGCCGCCGGCCGGTGAGGTGACGTTGACGGTCGGCGCATGGGGGCTGGCGTGCTCTGTGGCGCGTACCTGGCCGCCCGCGACGATCTGCACGCCGGCCGCGTTGGCGGGCCACGGTACGGCCAGCCCGAAGAAGGCCCAGTCCGTGCTATCGCCGGTAGAAGGCTGCGGGTCAAACGGGTAAGAGGCCAGGATGCTGTCGCTGGCGCCAAGCA
>CAIQJD010000319.1 GCA_903872005.1 uncultured bacterium
CAGTTGTTGGATCGGGCGGAGCTGCGCGTGACGCAGTTGGAGATCGCGTGAGGGCGCTCCGCACTATCGTTTAGGAGGAATTATATGGCTTCTCCCGTCCCCTTCATCACCCCGGCCGACGCCATCCCATCCTTCACCGTCCCGGCGCGGCGCGGCCAGACCTATCCCGACATGATCCCCGACACCCTGGACATCCAGGAACGCTGCGCCCTGGCCGTCAACGGCCTGACCGGCGCGACGGATCCCGACCGCGACTATATGCTCTATTTCAGCGTCAACTTCAGCTCGAATCCGCCTTCCATGACCCACGACCATGCCGATATTTGCCAGACGAAGTTCATGGAGGCGCTGCCGCTCATGCGGATTGCCAGCGGCAGCGAGCAGAACATGCCGGTGGACGAAGTCTGGATGCGCTCGGCCCTGCGGATGATCGGGCCGGACGGGCTGGTCTACTGGCCGTCGCTCCCCTGGGCCAAAAAACCGTGCTGGGGCGACATCAGCCCCGACGACGCCGACCAGTACGCGGTGCCGGTCTTCGTCGGGCGCGCCCTTTCGGCCATCACGGCTTATATGCAGCGCGATCCGGCCGGCCCCTGGCGCGCCGCCGGCGAGCGCGTCGCCTCGGCGCTCTACGACCTGGCTATCCATCAGGACGACTTCGCCTACTTCCCCCAGGGCGGCTTCACGCCCGGCGGGCCGCGCCCGCGCCGCGCCGAAATGCCCATCGGCATCTGGACCAGCCTCGCCGGCTGGACGACTCAGGGGTTGGCGCATTTCTATCGCGCCAGCGGCTTTGCGCCGGCCGGCGAATTGGCCGGCAAACTGGCGCGCTACATCGCGTATCAGGGGCGCTACTATGGCCCCAATGGCGAGTTCCTGCCCAACTACGCCGCTTATGACCGGCAGACGGAACCGACGCCGGCCGGCGTCATCCCCTTCGAGGCCGGCCCCACGCCAGAGCGCATCTATGTCCATTTCCAGCATCATACCGTTCCGCTGCTGGGCCTGCTGGACTACGCCCTGGCTGCCGGCGACGCCGGCATGGGCAACTTCGTGCGCCAATCCTTCGAGTGGGCGCGCCGGCAGGGCGACACCACGGTGGGATATTTCCCAGAGAATCTCTACAACACGCAATACGAAGGTTCGGAGACGTGCGAAGTAGCCGGCATGATCGGGCTGGCGCTCAAGTTGAGCGCGGCCGGCCTGGGCGACTACTGGGACGACGCCGACCGCTGGATTCGCAATCAATTCGCCGAGAACCAGTTGCGCCGCGCCGACTGGGTCTATCGCGTCTCTTCTGGCGGGCTGGTCTGGCCGCGCCGGCGCGTGCCGCGCTCCCAATATGACCCGCTCAAGACGACCGTAGATCACGTGCCGGAGCGCAATATCGGGGCGTTCGCCGGCTGGCCCTCGGCCAACGACTTCTTCAACGGCCAGGGCGACGGCATCATGCACTGCTGCACCGGCAATGGCACGCGCGCCCTCTACTACGTCTGGGAGCATATCCTCTCCCGGCGCGACGAAGAGCTGCGCGTGAACCTCCTGCTGAACCGGCCCTCGCCCTGGGCCGACGTGTATAGCTATCTCCCCTTCGAGGGCCAGGTGGACGTGCGGATGAAGCAGGCCGGCCGGCTGGCGCTGCGTATCCCTGATTGGGTCGAGCCGGCGCAGGCGACGGCCACCGTGGACGATCAGGCGCGGCCGATCCAGTGGGACGGGCGCTACGCCGGCCTGGGCCAGGTCGCCGCCGGCCAGATCGCCCGGCTGACTTTCCCCATCGCCGAACGCGTGCAGGCCGTGGATATTGAGAAACAGCACTATATCCTGACCATCAAGGGACACGATGTCGTCTCGATTGACCCGCCGGGGCGTTTCTGCCCGTTCTATCAGCGCGACGTCTACCGCGAGCATGTGGTGCGCTGGCGCCGGGCGACGCGTTTCGTCTCTGACGAGCAGATCTATTGGTAAGCCGGCGCACATTGCACACGCCGGCGGCCGCTATAATAGGGTGAGGTGAATATGGCTGACATCGCTACGGTCGGTTACATCGGCCTGGGCGAGATGGGCCGGCCGATGGCCCACAACCTGCTCAAAGCCGGCTATGCCCTGGTGGTCCACAACCGCAGCCGGGCCGCGGTCGAAGCGCTGCTGGCCGCCGGCGCGCAGGATGGCGGCTCGCCGCGCGGCGTGGCCGAACGGGCCGACGCCATCTGCACTTGCCTCCCCGATTCGTCCGACGTGCAGGCGGTCATGGAAGGGCCGGCCGGCATCCTGGCCGGCCTGACGCCGGGCAAGCTGGTCATTGACATGGGCACCATCTCGCCGGCAGTGACGCGGGGGCTGGCGGCGCAGGTCGAGGCCCTGGGCGCGGACATGCTCGACGCGCCGGTATCGGGCGGCGCGCCCGGGGCGCAGGCGGCCACCCTGGCGATCATGGTCGGCGGCCGGCCGGCCGCGTACGCGCGGGCGCTGCCGCTCCTGCAAAAACTGGGCAAGACCATCCTGTACATGGGCGAATCGGGAGCCGGCCAGCTCACCAAAGCGTGCAACCAGGCGATCATCCTGGCGACAGTGGAAGCGGTCTGCGAGGGGTTGTTGTTGGCCTCAAAGGCCGGCCTGGACGTGGAGAAGGTCTACGAGGTGCTGCGAAATGGTTGGGCGCAGAGCCGCGTCCTGGAGGTGCATGGCAAACTGCTGGTCGAATCGGG
>CAIQJD010000320.1 GCA_903872005.1 uncultured bacterium
GCCGCCGGATGCCGGCCAGATCGAGCGGGCGCTGATCGTGGCGCGGGCGCGCTTCGATGATCTTATGGAATTGCGCCGGTTGAATGGGCAGTTGCGCGAGGAGATCGCGGAGCGCCGGCGGGCCGAAGAGGCGTTGGCGCAGGCCAATGCGGCGCTGGAGCAGCGTCTGCGGGAGATCAAGACGTTGCAAGGGTTTCTGCCCATCTGCGCCAGTTGCAAGAAGATACGTGATGACCAGGGCTATTGGCATGCGTTGGAAGTCTACATCCATGATCACACCGGCGCAGATTTCACGCACGGCATCTGCCCGGATTGCGCCCAGAAGTTGCTCGCCGGTCTGGACGAACTGCCATGAGGATTGGGGGAGACGTGGGGATTGCCGGTCTGTTGATGGATATTGACGGCGTGTTGAGCGTGCGCGGCGAGCCGATCGCCGGCGCGGCGGCGGCGCTGGCTGAAGTGCGCCGGCTGGGTATCCCGCTGCGCCTGTTGACGAATGTGACCATGCGGAGCCGCGCCGATGTGGCGGCCGGCTTGCAGCGCATGGGCTTTGAGGTCGAGGCCGGCGATATCTACACGGCTTCGGCGCTGGCGGCGCACTATCTGCGCCAGCAAGGCAGCCCGCCGATTTGGGTGCTGTTGAATGGGACGGCGCTGGCCGATTTCGCCGGTATCCCCATGACGGAAGAGGCGCCGGCCTTTGTCGTGTTGGGCGATCTGGGGGATGGTTTCAACGCCGGCGTGATGCATCGTATCTATCGGGCGCTGTTGGGCGGGGCGCAGTTGGTCGCGATTCAGCACAACGCGGCGTGGATAGCGGCGGATGGGCCGCGTTTGGATGTGGGGGCTTGGGCGGCGGCGCTGGAATACGCGGCCGGCCAGCGCGCTCTCGTGATGGGCAAGCCGTCGGCGCTGGCGTATCAGTTGCCGGCGCAGGCGATGGGACTGGCGCCGGCGCAGATGGCCATGGTGGGTGATGATCCAGAGGTGGATTTGGTCGGGGCGCGCGCCGTCGGCATGCAGACTGTTTTCGTCCGCACATCGGCGGTGCCCGGTCGGCGAGCCGTCGGCGCCGACGAATTCGATTATGCGCTGGATTCGGTCGCTGACTTGCCGGCGCTGCTGAAAGGAGATCGCCCGTGACCTCATCCGCTTTTGCCGAGACGCCAACGCGCCGGCGCAAACGCTGGATTGTGCGGCCGTCGGCTCCGCCGGCGCTGATCCGCCAGAATGACCGTGTCAATGCGCTGCTGGTGCAGGCATTGTATAACCGGGGGTTGACGACGTCCGAGGAGATTGATGATTTCTTCAGCAAGCGCGTGCGGACGGATGACCCCTTCCTGCTGGCCGGCATGGACGAGGCGGTGGGGCGCATTCGCCGGGCGTTGCAGACGCAAGAAGAGATCGCGGTCTTCGGGGATTTCGACGCCGATGGAGTGACGGCGACGGCGCTGTTGGTAGAGACGTTGCGCGGCCTGGGCGGCCGGGTACGGCCGTATATTCCGCATCGGGTGGATGAGGGGTACGGCGTCAATTGCGAGGCGTTCGAGAAGCTGGCGGAAGCCGGCGTGCGCCTAGTCATCACCGTGGACTGCGGCATCCGCTCGTACCACGAAATCGCGTTTGCACGGGACAAGGGTCTGGACATTATCGTGACCGACCACCATACCGTGGGCCAGATGTTGCCGCCGGCGCTGGCGTGCATCAATCCACGCCGGCCGGATTCAGCGTATCCGTTCCGCGAGCTGGCCGGCGTCGGCGTGGCATACAAGCTGGCGCAGGCGCTCTTACGGAGCGAGAAGGAGAGTCCGGTCTGCCCGGGCGCGAAGCCGCCGGCCGAAGAAGATCTGCTGGACCTGGCCGCTTTGGGCACCGTGGCCGACCTGGTCCCGTTGGTTGGGGAGAACCGGGCGCTGGCGGCGCGTGGGTTGGCGCGCATCAATGCGCCGAAACGGGTGGGCCTGCAGGCGCTGATCAGCAATGCCGAGCTGAAGCAGGGCCGGATCACTTCGACGAACATCGGCTTCACGTTGGCCCCGCGCCTGAACGCGGCCGGCCGGCTGGCTTCGGCGGAGCTGAGTTATGATCTGCTGACGTCTGGCGACGCCAGCAAGGCCGGCAAGTTGGCTTTTCAATTGGGCCAGTTGAATCGGCAACGCCAGCGATTGACCAGCGAGGCCGTGAGCCTGGCGCAGACGCGCCTGACGGCGCAGGGAGCGCTGCCGCCGCTGCTTTTTGTGACGGACGAGGAGGCGTTGCAGGGGATCATCGGGCTGGTGGCGGGGCAGTTGACCGAGGCGTATTATCGGCCGGCGGTGGTGGTGCAGCAGGGGCAGAAGGGTTATAGTCGTGGCTCGGCGCGGAGCATCCCGGAGTTCCACATCACGCAAGCCCTGGATGTGTGCAGCGCGCAAGGGCTGTTGGTGCGGCACGGGGGGCATGCGGCGGCGGCCGGCTTTACGGTGGAGACGGGGCGCATTGCGGACTTGCAGGCCATGCTCCAGGAATTGGCGGCCGGACAGTTGGCCGGCCAGGAGTTGGCGCCGGCGCTGGAGATTGACGCCGAGGTGGATTTGCAGGCGCTAGATTGGGCAATGCATGAGTTGCTGGCGCAGTTAGAGCCATTCGGGTATGGGAATCCGGCGCCGTTGTTCGCCAGTTACGAGGTGGAGGTGGTGGAAGTGCGGCCGGTGGGCAGCACGGGGCAGCACCTGAAGTTGACGCTGCACGATGGGCATCGGGAATGGGACGCGATTGCTTTCCGACAAGGGGAGCGGGCGAGCGAGGTGCGCCGGCGCATCCACATCGCCTATCGGTTGGAGCCGAATGAGTGGAACGGACGGGTGCGGCTGCAGCTCAATGTAGAGGATTTCCAGGCCGTGGCATGAAGGAGATGCGGGTGAGCAGATGCGCGCACATA
>CAIQJD010000321.1 GCA_903872005.1 uncultured bacterium
AGGCTCCCGTGCCGCTGGTGTTCGCCTCGAAATCCCACGAATGGTTGAAGTATAGATAGGGCTGACTGCCGCCTGGCAGCGCGGCGTCGGAGGTCATGCGGATGTAAGCGTCGCTGGCCGATTCCCGATCGTAGCCCCAGAAATTGTACTGCCCGCTGGTCGCGTAGGTCGCATCGAAGGAGAAGGGATTGCTGTTCTGCGGATAGTACCAGTCATTCGATCCGCTGTTCGCCGCCGAGGCCCAGCGGCCGGCGCCGGGGTTCTCCAGATCATCGAACCAGATGTTCGTCGGCGTCTGGCCGGCCGCGCACAGGGCCGCAGAGTTCGTCGCGCACGATGTCGGCTGGACGTTCATCTGCGTGGCGTCCACCGCGTTCTTCACCTGCACGCAGTCATCCGCCGTGATGCCGGCCGTCCCAATCAGGCTGGAACACGACTGCTGCAGCGTGTCGTAGAGATCGGCGTAGTCCGACGCCGAGGTGAACAGCTCGGTCGCGGCCTTGTACCAAATCTTCGCCACTTTGGTGATGCCCAGGCCGACGACGGTCTTGCCATTGAAGGTCGCGCCGTCGGTCATCAGGTAGGCCGTCTTATTGGCGACGCCGCTGTTGGTATGCACGCCGCCGTTGTCCGTTGCGCCGCAGGCGTAGAGTGCGCTGGTCATCTTGTCCGGGTCACTGTACGCCGGCGGGTTGCTCATGCTGCGGATCGCGCCGCCGGGCACATCCTCGCCCATCAGCCAGCGCACGGCCGGCGTATCCGTGCCCTTACCGTTGGTCAGGTCCACGAATTCGCCCCAGATGTCCGAGAAGGCTTCGTTGATGCCGCCGGACTGATAGTAGTAGAACAGGTGCGACTCGAAATCGGTCACGCCGTGCGTCAGCTCATGGGCCATCACGTCGTCGGTCACATAACCCTGTCCGAAGACCATCTGCGAGCCGTTCCAGAAGGCGTTGGCATAGGGGCAAGCCGAGCCGGTCTCGCAGTAGCGCACGGTGATGATCAAAGACATGCCCGCGCCGTCCAGGCTATCCCGGCCGTGATAGCTTTGATAGAAGTCGTAGGTGTCGCCCGAATAGTCATACGCCTTGTCCACGTCGTTGATGCCGGTGGCCGCGCCGCCTTCGGTGCGCACCGGCCCGTTGCCGGGCAGGCCATAGCCGGTATTGTTTTGGTTGTCGTAAATGCGCCGGTTGCGCCCTGAATCCACCTGGTTGAAGTTCAGTGCGACGCTCCCCAACTGCGCGTCAATCAGCGCCAGCTCTCGCACCGTCGGGTCAGCGCCAGACGTGACGTCCATGCGCCAGACCAACGCGTTGCGCGGAGCGCCCGGCCCGCCCATGATGGCCGGGTTGTAGATCCACAGCGCCGGCTCGGTCGCCATCACGCTCTCGACGGGCACGTCGTACGCTTTGGCGACCAGCGCCAGGGCCGTCTGCTGCGCCCCTTCGGCCGAGACGGCCGGCGTCACGCTCAACCCCAGATCGGGCAGAATCTCGCCATTGGCCGATAGGACCGCGCCGCCGGCATCCACCTGCACGATCAGCTCGCCGCCCAGGATCGGCGTCCCCTGATAGACCTGCTGAAAGCGCACGAAGGAGCGCCCCAGCGCATCCCCGCGCGCCCGCATGACCGTCAGCTCCGTGGCCTGATCCCGCAGGCCGAAGAGCCGGCCGTAGCGCGCCAGGAAAGCCCGGGCCGTCGCCTCCGGGTCGGCCGGCGCGCCGGCCGGGGCGAAGTCCGCCGCCGGAATCGAGCGGCCGGCCTCCGTGCCGATGAAACGCACTTTGCCGGTCGCGGCGTGATAGGACACGCGCAGCCCCGGGCCGCCAGACGCCTGCAGCGCCTGG
>CAIQJD010000322.1 GCA_903872005.1 uncultured bacterium
ACCGCTGTGGTGAGGACGCGGGTGGCATTCTCGATATTTCCACCGACCAACATGACTGCGCCAACTTCGGAGATAATGCTGCCGAAGCCGCCGATGATGGCGATGACGACGCCGGCGCGGGCTTCTAGCAGGATGGCCCAGGTGGCTTGCCAGGGTGTGGCGCCGAGGGAGAGGACCTGTTGCCGGAGATTGACATCAACGCCCATGACGGCGGCCATCGTGAAGCCGGCGACGACCGGGAAAGCGATGATGGTCTGAGCGACGATCATCGCGCCGGGCGTGAAGAGGCGCGGGATCAGCGGGCTTCCCAGGCTGCCGAGAGGGCCGCTGCGCGAGAGGAGCAGGTAGACGAAAAGGCCCACGACGACGGGAGGAAAGCCCATGCCGGTATACAGGAGAGCGATCAGGATGCGCCGGCCGATGAAACGGCTTAAGCCCAGGATGGCGCCCAGCGGGATGCCGACGAGGACGCTGAAGGCGAGCGCCGTCCCAGAGACGCGCAAAGAGAGCGCGATGATATTCAAAAGGGCGCTATCCATGGTGAAGAGCAGATGGATGGCTTGCAGAAAGCCCCGGGTCAATTCGTTGATGGCCGATTCCTCCAAGTGTTCAAGCGGTGGCCGGCGGCCGCATTGCACGCAAAAAAACTGGCGTCCCGCAAGGAGACGCCAGCACACAATACGACAGGTACGGCGAAGTCGGTCTCCTTTCCAAATGCCGGGAGGCGAGGACGTTTTCCTCCTCACCCTCAGACTCTCTCATGAGAGAGAATCCAGCGGCCGCCGTGCCATGACGCGCCAACGTTTTAGGCATGGCGGCTCGGAGCGCCTGTATTCAGTTACGAGCAATCACCGGCATTTATAGCATCCTTTGGCGTCTGTGTCAAAATGCCGGGGCGGTCGGTTCTCAGGCCGGCGGGGGCTGATCGAGGACGTCGCGCACGGTGTTGAGCAGCTCGGTTGTGCCAAATGGTTTTGCGATGTAGGCCATGGCGCCGCGCGCCAGCAGGGCGCCGACTGTCCCATCTCCCACGTGGCCGCTTGCCAGGATAATGCGGGCGCGTGGGGTCAAGCTGAGAATATGACCGAGGATTTCCGCGCCGGAGTGTGATGGGATGATAATATCGAGGATGACGAGGTGGATCTGGTCGCGGCAGCGTTCGTAGACATCGAGAGCTTCCTGGCCGTCCTGGGCGGCAAGCACGTTATAGCCGTAGCGCTCTAGGATACGTCGGCCGAGTCTCAGGATGGCTTCGTCGTCGTCTACGATCAGAATGGTCTCGTTGCCGCCGCGCAGGGGCGCCGGCGCGGCAGCGGGAGGCGCAGGGCGCGGGGCCGGGAGTGGCCCGACATGGTCGAGCAGGATGGGCAGGTAGATGCTGAACGTGGAGCCTTTGCCGATGGCGCTCTCCACTTCGATCCAGCCGTTGTGTTGGGCGATGATGCCGTGAATGATGGAGAGTCCCATGCCGGCGCCGCGGCCGGCAGACTTGGTGGTGAAGAATGGCT
>CAIQJD010000323.1 GCA_903872005.1 uncultured bacterium
CTTGAATCCGTCCATCGGGTACCATTCTCCTTTGCCTGGCAGCTTACGGAGATTGTACTCGATGGACTGCGACTTTGAAATGACCCTGGTTGGTCGCTGAGGGGGGCGCTTCTTCGGTGAGCCATTCAATCGTAGCGGCTCTGGAACACGGAACGCATGAGAGCAGTGAAAGGCGCGAAAAGTTGGTCTCATTGATGGCCCCCACGATGTTGCGGTCGCCCCCTTCGCGCTCCAGATGATTGCGCCGGCGCGCTTGGTTTTGCGCTCACTTTGCACTATCAATATAATGACTACTTGAGAAGAGAGAGAGCGCGCGAAGGATGGGCTGTGTTGCAGAAACAACGATGGAGGTCAGCATGTGGATTTTCGGTCGCCCAAACGTCAAAAAACTGCAAGCCAAAGGTGACATACATGGCCTAATCAAAGCTCTGGGTCGAGATGATTTCGACATACCTCCTGAGGCAGTTGAAGCATTGGCGGCAATCGGAACGCCAGCGATTGAGCCGCTTCTCACAACTATCGAAGATCTAAAGGGTCGAGACCGGGGATTTTTCAGCGCACCGTCGCAGGCAATTTGGTGCCAACTAGCATTAGAGGAGATTGGCGATGCTCGCGCAATAGAACTGGCCCAGGCCATGTTTGAGAAATGGGATGAAGAAGCGCGTGAGAGAAGACGCGTAGCACTAGGCCAGCGTGTCAAGAAACTGCGGGCCAAAGGTGATATCCAGAGCCTAATCAACCTTGTGCGTTATTTCGGCGATTGGTCCGGCTTGGATGCCATTGATGCATTAGTGGAAATCGGCGCGCCAGCGATTGAGCCGCTTGTTGCCGCTCTCAAAGACGCAAGTGAGAAGCGGGCATCATGGATCGCGATAATATTGGAGAGCACCGGCGATCCCCGCGCAATGGCGCTGGTTAACGACGCGGTTGAGAAATGGGATACAGATCAGCGTGCGAAGCATGAGCTGAACAGAAAGCTGTGGGAGGAACACCGGGCCGCGCATAAATGAGACGCGGCTTCCGTTGATTTCACGAAAGGCGCGTGAGGATGAGCGCAGCATCTGACTTTTCACGTCGTTGCTGCGCTCATCCTCACGCCTTCACCCGAAATGGTGCGCCAGCGCCCGGCCCAGCCGCATGATCCCTTCCTGGATCATGGCTGGCGCGGCGTTGGAATAGTTCAGGCGCATGGTATTGTGGCCCCCGCCATTGGGGAAGAAGACCGCGCCGGGCACAAAGGCCACTTTCTCCTGCAAGGCGATCTTGAGCAGCTCAGCGGCATCCACATGCTCCGGCAGGCGCACCCACAGGAACATGCCGCCCTCGGGACGCGTCCAGGTCACATCGGTCGGGAAATACGCTTGCATGGCCGCCAACATGACATCGCGGCGCTCGCGATAGGTCTTGCGGATGTTGTTCACGTGCCGGCGCAAGATGCCGCGCTGGCAAATGTCGTTGGCGACCATCTGCACGAAGCTGCTGGTGTGCAGGTCGGCCGCCTGCTTCGCCATGATCAGCCGATGGATGACCCGCCCCGGCGCCGAGATCCAGCCCAGGCGAATGCCGGGGGCCAGCGTCTTAGAGAAAGTGCTCAGGTAGATGACGTTCTCTTTGTGCAGCACGGTGATGGGCGTCAGGTCCTTGCCCTCGAAGCGCAGCTCGCCATAGGGATCGTCTTCCAGGATGGGAACGCCATAGCGGCCGGCGACTTCGACTAACTGGTAGCGGCGCTCTTCGGAGAGGGTCACGCCGGCCGGGTTGTGGAAGTTGGGCAGGACGTAGATGAACTTGACGCGTTGCTGGCGCAGGACATCTTCCAGATGGTCCACCTGCATGCCGGCGTCGTCGCTGGGGACGGTCACATAGCGCGGCCCGAAGATATTCCAGGCTTGCAGCGCGCCCAGGTAGGTGGGCGCTTCGGTGACAATCACGTCGTCTGGGTCAATGAAGACTTTGGCAATGAGGTCGAGGGCCTGCTGCGAGCCGTTGGTGATGAGGATGTTCTCCTCTTCGGCCGGCACGCCATACTTCTGCATCTTCTCGACCAGAAATCCTTTGAGCGGAGGGTAGCCATCGGTGGGGCCATATTGCAGCGCCTCTGCGCCATCATGCTCCAGGACGTAGTTGCACGCCTCTTTGAACTCGCGCACGGGGAACATTTCGGGGGCCGGCAGACCGCCGCCGAAGGAGATCACATCGGGTTGTTGGGTAAGCTTGAGCAAATCGCGGATGATCGAGCTGGTCATGTGGCGGGTGCGTTCGGCATACTGCCGCTCCCAGTTCGTCGTCCATTGGCCGTCCAGGTTACTGGGCATCACAAAACCTCCTTGTTTTGAAGCCTGCAACAGAAAAAATGTCCTGCTATGGGGTCGCCGGCTCAGGCGCGAGCCGGCAATAGACAGCGCCGATCTGCCAGATTTCGTCAATATGGAAATCCACGACGCCGTCTTCGGGCTGGGCGTTGACCAACACCGTGAGCATGCCGATCTGCGCCGCCGGCCGCAGGTTGCGCACGTTATCCTCCACCAACATGCAGCGTTCGGCTGGCGCGTCGAGCATGGTCAGCAGGCGCGGGTAGACGCCGGGGGTCGGCTTGCAGATCCAGTCCATATCGCGCACATCAATGATGCGGGCAAAGTGCCGGCGAATCTGGCGCGCCGCCAGAACGCGCTCGGCATGTTCCCAGGAAGCATTGGTGAAGATGACTTTCTGGGCGTCTATCTCGCTCAGGGCGCGCTCCAGGCGCTCGTCGGGGCCGATCATCTCCTCCACCGGCACGTCATGCACGAATTCCATGTACTGGTCGGCGTCTATTTCGTGCCGCACTTGCAGGCCGCGCAGGGTCGTGCCGTAGTCGTGGACGTAACGTTGGCGCAGGGCCAGGGCGTCAGCCGTGGGGAGATGCATGAATTGCTCGAGATAGAGGGTGATGCGCCGGCCAATGGCTTGCATGATGCCGGCCTGGCGCGGGTAGAGCGTCTCATCCAGGTCAAACGCAATGCAGCGGGGCCGCGATAGGCGCCGGCCGGGGGCGCCGTCGCCGGCAATCGGTTGGAGTGCTTGTGCCATCTCGTTGGTCGTTCCTAGAGGGAAATCCCATCTGATGGGAACCTCTCGCTCATGATAGCACACTGGCAACCCTTTCGCAAATGCGCGTGGCGGGCGCGCTGCCCCGCCCAATCTCGCCCTGACTTGTCCGAATCTACGAACTATGCTACAATCGTCCCTTAATGATGGATAGTACGAGCGAAGGCGGCCTGGCTAAGGTGGACGCGGTAGTCTCACAACGCACAGGGGCGACTGGCCCCGATGATGAATTGCTGCGCGCCGTCGAGGCCGGCATGGGCATCCTGGCCGATGTCAATCGCGCCGATGTGCTCCTTTACAGCGCCTTCACCGCAGCCGGCGCCGTGGCCGTGGCGCACTCCCGCCCACACTCCGTCGCGCCGGTCTACGCGCAATTGCAGTCGGGAACGCTGGCAACGCCAGAAGCGCAGCCCTTAATCTTTCGGGCCGCGCACAGCCGGCTCGCCGGGAGCCTATCGCGTTCGGCCATCGCCAACGGCGCGCCGATCA
>CAIQJD010000324.1 GCA_903872005.1 uncultured bacterium
GAGGTCTATCGCCTGGGGATTGGGGAGCGCACTGATCCCTCGTAGCATCGCCCCTTGTGGGCGTTCGGGGATTCGGACGGCCCCAAGGGCCGAGGCTACCGGCCCCCAACCTGAAAGATTCGCGTCATAACAGCCGGCCGATAGCCTCTTTGCCGCGCGCCGCGCCGAATTCCAGCGCCAGGTGCGCGACTTCGCCGGGGGCCAGCAAGCGCAGCCGGCCGGCTTCGTGGGCACGCCGCCGGCCTTCGGGCGGCAGATTGCCTGGCTCCAGGCCCACCACATAATCCCCGGCGCCCATCTGCTTCCACTGCACCAGCAGCGGCAGCTCGGCCTTGCGCCAGCGCACGTAGGCCGCCAGGCCATCCCCGCCATCCAGACCCGCGTTGATGACGCCGGCGCGGCAGAAGCCGGCCGCGTCGGGCCGCACGTCGTGGAAGAAGCATTGCTCGGCATAGCCGGCCTGCGGCGCTTCGATTTCCTTCTCATGGCCCAGGCCGGCCGCGGCGGCTGCATCGCGCGCCTGAAAGCTCAGGTCGTCCACGAAGATGCGGCTGCCGGCATCCACCAGGGGGAAGCCGAAGTTGCAGTGGTAGAGGAGCATCAGCGGCGCGGGGAGGAAGCCGGCGTTCTCGATGGCGTCGGCGACGGCGATGCGGTTCTCGCCGGCGCGGAAGGTGATGCGCCGGGTCAGGACCAGATTCACGCCAAAGACCGAAGTCTCGCGCACTTTGCCCTCGATCCACAGCTCGTACTCATCGCCGACCCACGCTGCGCCGGTGTTGACTTGATACGCCGGCGTGTTGGAGATGCGCCCGTGCAGGCCATGTCCGCCCCAGGCGTCCTCTTTGGACGGCGCGCCGGCGGCGGCCAGGCCGCACAGGCAGAGCATCCCGCCATGAAAGCCCCACAGCCATTCCACCCCTTCGGGTTGGTAGTAGGATGGGTGGGTGATCCCCGTGCTGGATTGCCAGGCGATGGCGCGGCCGTCCAGCGCGAAGGGGCCAATATCCAGGGCGCGATCCAGCAAGACGGTGAAGCGCAGGCCGCCGCCGGTGTCGCAATCGGCAACGCGCACGCCGCGCCCCCGCCCATCGCTCAGTTCGCCCAGGCGCACGCCGGCGATTTGGGCCATATCGCCCACGCGCCGGCGCAGCTCCTCGCGCGTCCATGATCGCCCGAACAAGTAAGCCATCTCGCCCTCCTCATGTGGTGATATGCCTAACCCCGGCGCAACACTTGCCCGCCGCGCTCGCCGGTGAAAGCGCCGTCGGCCAGGGCCACGACGCCATTGACCAGCACGTGGCGCATCCCGACCGCCAACTGATTGGGTTGGCGCAACGTGCCCCGCTCGGCGAAGGTCGCCGGCTCGAAAGCGGCCACATCCGCGGCTGCGCCGGCGCGCAGAACGCCCCGGTCGCGCAGCCCCAGGCGCTCGGCCGGCTGCGCGGTCAACTTGTGGATGCCCTCTTCTAGAGTGAAGGTGCGCTCCTCGCGCACGAAGCGCCGATAAAACCAGGCCGCCCAGGTGTAGGCTCCGTGGAAGACGCTGCCGGCCAGCCGGCCGGTGGGGCACAGGGCCGTGGCGTCCGAGACGACCATGCCGGCCGGATGGCGATAGGCGCGCAAGAGCTGATCTTCAGTGTATGACTCGCACAGGCAGAGGGGAAAGTGCGGGTCATCAGCTTCTTCCAACAGCACATCGAGGACGGCGTCGAAGGGCGTCACGCCGGCGGCTTCGGCGATCTCCAGGAACGACTGGCCGACCAGATCCGGCCGGCGCGCGCTGGTCAACAGCGAGACATGCTCCCATCCGCCCAGGGAGAAGCTGGTGATGAGGCTCTCGTATTCGGCGAAGCGCCGGCGGGCCGCCGGGTCGCGCAGGCGCTCCCGCAAGGCCGCCGGGCCGCCGGCGAACGCGGCGGCCGGCAGCGCCGCGCTCAGGTTGGTCAGCCCGTGCAGCCGGGTGTGCATGTCAAGGGACAGATCGAGTCCCTCGGCCAAGGCGGCGTCCATGCGCTCCAGCGCGAGGATGTCGGCGTTGGGGGGGCCGCCGCGGCGTGGCGGCAGATGCGGGACATGCGTCCGCACGCCCGAATCCCGGCCCAGTGTCACGATCTCGTCAATGGCCTCCAGGGCGCGGCGCTCGCGGTTGCGGGCGTGGGGCGCGAAGAGGCCGGCGTAGCGCGCCGTCACGCGACACAGCTCCGTCAGCTCTGCCGCGCCGCATGGTCGCTCCAGGGCATATTCCAGGCCGACGGAGAAGCCGAAGGCGCCTTGATCCAGACACGCCTCCAGGTCATGCGCCATGCGCTGAATCTCGTCGGGACGCGCCGGCCGGTCTTCGGCGCCCAGGGCTGCCAGGCGCAACATGCCATTGGGCGCGAGGGTGAGGATATTGGTCGCCGGCCGCGCCGCGTCCATCCGTTCCAGATAGCCGGCCATGCTGCTCCAGGTGGTCGGCACGCGCGCATCGTAGCCGTAGATGTTGCCTTTGGCAACTTCGATGTCGAGGATGGGCGCACAGCCGTGGCCGCAGTTGCCCACCAGCTCGGTAGTCACGCCCTGGGCGATGGAGCTGCACATGCGCGCATCCACCAGGGGCGTGAAGTCGGAGTGCGAATGGATGTCTACGAAGCCGGGAGCGACGATCAGGCCGGCCGCGTCCAGCGTCCGCGCCGCCTCGGCGCCGGCCAGGTCGCCGAGGGCCTCGATGCGGCCGGCGCGCACGCCCAGGTCGGCGCGTTGGGCCGGCCGGCCGCTCCCATCCACCACTGTCCCGCCGCGTAGCAGCACATCAAACATGGGCGCTTCTCCTGCTCGTTATGCTTCGTACACCAGCCGGCCTTCAATCTGGCTGTTGAGGTTCTGATGGCCGCGCAGATATTCTTCCAACACATCTTGCAGCGAGGTGCTGATCACCGTCGGGCTGGTCAGCGCCCGCAGGTCAGCGTCGCTGATGCCCATGTTCTTCTCGGCGTTCTTGAAGTGATAGCCCTGCAGGCCAATGGTGTACTGCTGGCTGTCCTGCACCGGCGCGCCGGCGACGGTCAACGACTGCAGCGCATGGCGGCCGTCGCTGTAGACGGCCGAGACGCCGCGATTGATCTGATAGCACTCCCCTTCGCCATCGCGGTTTTCCGTCCGCATGATGTAGCTGAAGATGCCCTTGAGCTGTGCGCCGGTGATCGTACACTTGTAGAGCGTGTCGTCATAGGGGAAGATGGTCTTCAGGTCGCGCAGGGTGACGACCGGCCCCAGAGCGATGTCGTAGCCCGGCCCGCGCACCGAGCCGCTACCCAGGAAGAGGACATCCACGCCGGCGCGGCCGGCAAAGATGTCGGCGAGGAGGTTGCCCAGCTCGGTCTCGATCTCGCGGCGCGGGTGGGTCAGCCGGCGCGCCAGGCGCGTGATCAGCGTGCTGTATTTGCGATCCACTTCCTCGCGGAAGGCGTCAATGAACTTCTGTAGCTCGGCGTCCGGCTGCGCCAGGTTGCTGTCTACCGGGATGAGCTGCCACTTCCATTCGACGATGCTGTTGGTGTTATCGTCCACCACGATGTCGAAGCGGCCAATCTGGTCGGTGCCGGTGCCGGCCTGCGTGACGAGGATGCCGTTCACCTGCGCCGGCTGCTCCAGCAGCGTGTGCGAGTGCCCGCCGATGATCATGTCTACGCCCCAGGCCGGGTCGAGCATGGCGGCCAGCTCCTTATCCGCCTCAAAGCCGATGTGCGTCAAGAGGACGGTCAGGTCAATGTCCTGATCCTTATAGGCGTTGCAAATGCGCCCCACTTCGGCCGCCGCGTCTTCCAGGCCGACGAAAGTGGAAATCTGCTGATCCAGCGCCAGGGACTTCAGCACCGCGTCGGTGATGATGCCGATGAACATGATGTCGAACCCGTCCAGCCGGCGCACGATGAAGGGCTGCATCAGGCGCTTGTGGTACTTCTTGATGTACAGGTTGGCATTGACGATGGGGAAGTTCGCCATCTTTTCCAGGAACAAGAGGTGCGGCAGGCCATAGTCCAGCTCGTGGTTGCCCAGGGTGATGACATCCGGGGCCAGGTAGTTCATGATTTCGATGGTGGAGACGCCGCGATATTCGGAATCAATCAGCGAGCCTTGCACCATGTCGCCGGCGATGACGTAAAGGACGTTCTTCTCGTCGCGGCGCACTTTATCAATATAGCCGGAGAGGAGCGAGAGACCGCCGATGAGTTTGCCTTCGCCGCCTTTGGCTTCGGCCAGGAAATCGCCGTGCATGTCGTTGGAATGCAGGATCGTGAAACGTTTGTAGCGTTCGGTAGACATTTTCTATACTCCTTTGGCAACGCTCAACAGACTGCGGTCAGTGGGCGGCCGGCAAAACGGCCGGCTCAGGCGTCGTCGCCGATCTCGGCGACTTCTCGCGTGCGGCGCAGGACGTAGATTGGGATGAGCAGGAACCAGAGGTACATGCCGATGGCGGGGCTGAGGAATGCCACGCCGGCCGAAATCGCGAACACCAGCGGCGGCAAGAGGAGGTACAGCCGAATGTAGTAGCCCACGGCCTCGGGCAGACGCGGAGTCAGGAAATTTCGGCGACTGGCGTAGAGCCACAGGAGCGCCAGCGAGAACCCCATGCCGGCGGCCGTGCCGGCATACAACGCCACGGAAATCGCCTCGGTCGGGTGGGTAAACAGGAGGCTCGTGGGAAAAGGCATGAAGGCAACGAACATCAGAAAGAGGAAGTTGAGATAGATCAGCCGGCGGTCGTATTGGGCAATGTGACGGAAGCAGCGATGGTGCGCCACCCAGTAGAGCGCGATGACCCAGAAGCTGACGAAGTAGCCGAAGTACCTGGGCCACATCAGCAGCAGGCGTTGGCCGAGGCTGATGCCCTCGGCGCCGGCCGCTTCGGGCAGGCGGATTTCCAGCGCCAGCAAAGTAATGGCGATGGCAATGACCGCGTCGCTGAAGAAGACGAGACGTTCCAGGCCGGCCGGCGCGGCCTCGTGGGGCGGTTTCGGCATGGGCACGCTCCTTATGCGGCGCAGTATAGAGCATTTGCGCCGGCGTGTCAAAGTGGGGCGCGCAACGCCGGCCGGTTGCCGGCCAGCCAGAGCGGCGTTATACTCAGGCCACGCCGGCCCAACGCCGGCGGCATGGAGGCGACGATGACGACCCCCCTCTTCAATACCGACCCTGCTTTCGTCGGAATCGAAGCGCTCAAGCGGGCGCACGGCGACCAGATTGCCCGGTTCGAAAGCTGGGCCGCCGGCGACGACTGGGAGATGTTCCACGCCAGCCACTACGACTGGTGGGCTTTTCCCATCAACCGGTCCAGCAGCTACGGGCTGCAATGGACGGTCTACGCCGGCGACATCGCCCGGCTGCAAGAGGACGCCGCGTTCCTGGCGCGCTATCTGCGCGGCGTGGAGCTGGTTGCGGCGTCGTGGGGCTGGGATGCGCCCGGCCGGCGCTATCTGCCCCAGCCCAAGCCGGGCCAGGCGTGGCATCATTGGCCGGTGCGTCTGCACAAAGCGGCCCTATCGGTGCAGCTATTCGGCTACGCCGAGTGGTTCGAGTCGCTCAAGACCTACGCGGGAGACCTGATGCAGCAAGGCGAGCGGATGGAGTACGCCGGCCACGACCTGAGCTGGCTCTTCCGCTGAAACGCCGGCCGGCTGCTACTCCGCTGGCAGCAGATCGAGGATGACGATTTCCGGCCGGCACAGGAAGCGCAGGCGCGGAGCCTGGTCGCGTTCCATGCCCACGCCGCGTGAGACGAGCAGCCACTTGCCCGGCGCGATCTCGGTCAGGCCGGCGCCCCAGGCGCGCGGCACCTCCGCCAGGATCGTCAGCGCGCCCACGACCGGCAGGCGCACCTGGCCGCCATGCGTATGGCCGGCGATCAGCAGGTCGGCCTGCACCGCGCCGCGGCTGAAGTTGGGCGTATGCCCCAGGACGATATGGTACTTCTCTTGCCGGCCGACGGCCAGCGCCGTATTGGCCGAATCGTCGAAGGTCAGGCCGGTCAATACCAGCGGCCCCAGATCGAGGCTCTCGCTCGTCTCGAAGAGTCGCGCCGGCGTGTCGGCGAAAATATCGGCCAGCCGGCCGCGCCATTCCACATTGCCGCCGATGGCATAGACCCCCAGGGGCGCGTGGAGGTTGACGCGGCGCAGGATGGCATTCAACCCGTTCACGTCGCGGGTGTAGTCGGCCGGCATCGCCTGCTGGACATAGTCGCCGCCGAAGAGAATCAGATCGGGAGCCTCGGCTTGCGCGCGTTGCAAGGCTTGCTCCTCGTATGCTCCCGGCGCGTCGGTCTGTATGTCCGTGAGGATGGCAATGCGTAGCGGCGCGCCGAGCCTGGCGCTGTGCACGGTATAGCGGCTGACTTGCAACTGCTGCGGCTCCACCAGGAAGGCATCGCCGGCAATCAGGAGGAGGACGGCGACCAGGGCGATGGCTGCACAGGCGAAGGCGCGCCGGCGCGCCCAGAGGAGATAGGCCGCGGCGAGCAGGAACGCCGGCGTCTGAAAGAAGACCGCCCAGGTCAAAAGGCGCAGACGTCCGAAGCCACTGAGCGGCAGCGGGATGGACGCCATGAAGGCCAGCGCTCCCAGGACAACCGCGGAGACGATGACGTGGACGGCCGGGTAGGGCGTCTGGCGCAGCCGGCGCAAGGCCAGCATGACGAAGACGGCCAGGAAGAGATTGTAGCCGAAGGTGATCCAGTGGATGAGCATGTCAGAGGGGCAGCTCCACCGCCTGGCCGGCGCGCGCCGATTGCAGGCTCGCCTGGCACAATGCCACCGCCGCCATGCCATCGGCGCCGGTGATGGGCGGCGGCCGGCGCTCCAGGATGGCCTCAATGAAGCCCTGATTCTGGTCGGTGTAAGCCTGCAGCCGGCCCGGGTCCAGCGGGTTGTAGGGGTCAAAGGCCGGCTGCTCATAGAGCCGCTGCCACGCGCCGCCGGCGGCCCAATCCAAATGCGTATAGCCGTCGAAGTCGAGCAGGCCGGCGTCGCCGATAGCCTGACTGTGGAACTCGCTGTGCGGGAAGGTCACGCCGGGCA
>CAIQJD010000325.1 GCA_903872005.1 uncultured bacterium
CGCACTACATCTGACTTGAATGAAGCAAGATGTTGCATTTACAATGATACCAGGAGGGTTACTGTGACCAGGGTGAAATGTCGCCGGCGTGACTGTGTGAGCTGGGAAGAGGGCGTTTGTGGCCGCGACCTTATCACAGTGGACGAGGACGAGGGGTGCATCAATTTCGAGGAGATTGCGGACCTCCTTGAGGACGATGAGGACCTGGATTGGGACGAAGAGGATCAGGAGGTCGAAGATGTTGACTTCTTCGATGAGGACGACGGATGGGAACGAGAGGAGGAAGAAGAAGAGTCTGACAGCCGTTCTCAACGTGATGAATACGAATTGTGACCCTTGTTGAGACGGTGATCAGTTCATGCGCGAACCAGTAGACCTGCTGTTAACCAATGGGACGGTCGTGGCCATGGATGCCGCCGGCCGTGTTTTCGCGCCGGGCATGGTTGCCATCAAGGATGGCTCCATCGTGGCGGTGGGCAGGGCGGACGAAGGCAAGCGATTTGAGGCTGCCAATGTCCTGGAATGCGCCGGCCACATCGTCATGCCGGGGCTTGTCAATGCCCACGCGCATCTGCCCATGACCCTCTTACGGGGATTGGTAGATGACTTGCGCCTGGACGTCTGGCTGCATGGCTATATGATGCCGGTGGAACGGCAATTCGTCACGCCGGCCTTCTCGTATCTCGGCGCACAACTGGCTTGTTTGGAGCTGATTCGCGGCGGGGTCACCTGCTTCGCGGATATGTACTACTTCGAGGATCAAGTCGCCACCGCCGCCGCCGGCGCCGGCCTGCGTGGCGTCTGCGGCGAAACTGTACTGAAGTTCCCTTCGCCCGATGCCGCGAGCTATGACGACAGCTTGGCCGAATGTCGGCGTTTCCTGGCGAAGTGGAAGGGGCATCCACTCATCACGCCGGCGGTCGCGCCGCACGCGCCCTACACCTGCACAGCCGAAATCCTGCGCGAATCTGCCGCCCTGGCCCACGAGTTCGACGTTCCGCTTGAAATCCATCTGTGTGAAACCAGGCAGGAAGTGGAAGACTGGCTCAACCAGTATGGCTGCACGCCGATCCAGTGGGTAGCCCAGCAAGGTCTGTTTGACGCGTGGGTCATTGCGGCTCACTGCGCCCACGTTGACGAGTCTGACTTACGCTTGCTGGCGCGTTCGACATGCGGGGTCGCGCACAATCCGACCAGCAACCTGAAACTCGCCAGCGGCATTGCGCCGGCGCCACGGATTCAAACGCTCGGCATTCCTCTGGGCATCGGGACAGACGGCAGCGCCAGCAACAATGACCAGGACATGTTTGAGGAACTCCGCCTCGCGGCGCTTCTCCCCAAGGGGGTCTTGCTGGATCCTACGGTCACGCCGGCGCAGTCGGCGCTCTCCATGGCGACCCTGGGCGGCGCACGGGCGCTGCACTTGGATCGCCAGATCGGCTCGCTCGAGGTGGGCAAACGCGCCGATGTGATCGTCGTCGGCGCCGACGCGCCGCATGCCGTGCCACGCTATTCGCTCTCCGACAGCAATGTCTACGCGCATCTCGTCTACGTCGCCAAGAGCCACGATGTGCGGGACACTATCGTGAACGGCCGGCTGTTGATGCGGAATCGCCAGATCCTCACGTTGGACGAGCCGGCTATCCTGCGCGAGGCGCAGTCCTACGCTGACCGCATTGCTGCCTTCGTAATCGCCCGCGATCGCAACCTTGTGGACAAGCTCATCGCGTTGGGAGAAGTCGCCCGTGAGGAAACCTTCGAGGTTCAGGTCAAGACCCAGGCCCAAGACCTGGATGCCATAGAGCGCCGGCTCTTGGCGATGCCAACCTTCCGGATCATCAAGCACACCGTCCGCCAGCAGTATGACACTTATCTTCTTTTCACCGACCCTGAGCTGGGGCGTGTGCGCTACCGAGAAGACAGTCTGCTCCCGACAGCAAACCAGAGTGAGCCGGCCACTGTCTGCTGGCAGACGCCATCCACGGTCGCTCCGGAGTATCGCTTGACCTGGATTGGCCCCACGAACGAGCGTGAATATGCCAACTCGGCTATCCTGACGCGTTCGCGCTTTGATGCGACGGCCAGTCGCTCTCTGCGCTTCTACAAGGAGTACTTTCAGCCGGCGCGCGTCGTTGAGATCACCAAGCATCGCCGGCGCTATCGTGTCATCTATCGCGACCTGGAATTTGCAATCAATTTGGACCGCACAGAATCGCCGGCGGGCGCCTATCTGGAAATCAAAAGTCGCACATGGTCCTCGCGCGACGCGTTGCGCAAGGCGGAGTTGATCTCGGAGCTTCTAGAGGTGTTGGGAGTTCCGTCCAGTGCCATCATCCACGGCGAGTACGTGGACATCAAGCTCACGGTGGGGTAGGGGAGGCCGGCAAGTACTTGCCGATGATCGGCCCCAAACGCTCTTTCGTGACCGGCGGAACCATGCCCAGGGATGTGAGAAAAGCGTGCTGAAGCGCGCTGGAACACGAGCAATTCGTACTGATCTCTACGGCCGCGTCTTGTTGTAGCGTTTCTGCCAGATGCGATAAGGTGACGCGGGCCATTTCGGAGTTGCGCCGCAGGGTCTGCATGACCATCTCTACGGATACTGCTTCTTCCATTTCCCGCCAACAGTCGTAGTCAGTCACATGAGCTAACAGGGCATAGCACATCTCAGCCTCCCGCGCCAATTGCGCCTCTGGCACGGCAGTCATCCCGATGATGTCCACACCCCATTGACGATAGATGCGCGATTCGCCGCGCGACGAAAAGCGCGGGCCTTCAATGATGAGGTAAGTGCCGCCCTGATGCACGGTTCCGCCGGCAGCTCGCGTTGCTTGACATAAGCGACTACTCAGGCGTCGGCAGAACGGCTCTGCGAAGCTTACGTGGGCCACCAGTCCATCCCCGAAGAAAGTGCCCGGCCGGCCCTGCGTTCGGTCAAACAACTGGTCCGGGATCACGAAATCCCCTGGCGCATATTGTTCCTTCATGGAACCACAGGCGCTGATGGACACGATCTGGCGGATGCCCAAAGACTTGAGCGCCCATATATTGGCGCGATAGGGGACTTCACTGGGCAACAAACGATGGCCCCGTCCATGTCGTGCCAGGAACGCGACGGGCAGGCCGCGCAGCGCGCCGATGTAGATGGTATCTGATGGTGGGCCGTAGGGCGTCTCGATGTTCACGGCATGAACGTGGCCGGCCGTCAGCAGATCGTACAGCCCCGTGCCGCCAATGATGGCCAGATCTGGTCGCAACGGTGTGCCCATCTTGGGAAAATGCTCCTCACTCACGGAAAAGGGCAGGGGCGAAAGGCAAGCTACCTCCCGCAAGGTTGTAGCCTGCCCTTCGCCCCCATCCGAGATCACAGTGGAGATGGCGGGAATCGAACCCGCGTCCGAAGAATTCGACCACCGACGGTTGTACAAGCTTCGTCAGTCTTTATTTCTCATCCGCCGGCTTCGGGCTGACACGAAACCAGCAGACCAGCAGATACAAGGGGATTAGCCTTGTCTTGAGCGCCGGCTTATCGGCGTAGGCCGGGCTGCACCCCGTCTATGTTTACGCCCATCTTTGCTCCAACGAGGCGAGAGCAAAGTGGACGCAGTCACACGAAGTGACTGAAGCGTTCACTACTCCAGATCAGGCCGCGAGAGCCATAGCGGCCGGGGCCATCTTCGGGAAAGCGAACGCCGGTTTGACACTGTTCTTGGCACTTATGTGCGTTTGCTCTGGATTAGCGAGGTTAGAGCGCCTCGGCTTGCCATCCGTGACCAGCCTTCCCCGTCGAAGCCTAGCATCCCCATACGAACATCATTATACTGCACGCGCCCCTGACATGCAAATCCTCTCGCTTCCGTCGCGCTAGCCGTCATCTCGCATATTGCCGCGGCGCGCTTCACTTAACTCGCGTTGCACCTGGCGCTCCGAGTCACGTTCCGCGATCGCATCCTTCTTATCGTACAGGCGCTTACCCTTCGCCAAAGCGATTTCGACTTTGGCCTTGTTGCCCTTCAGGTAGATGCGTAATGGCACGATGGTGAATCCCTTTTCCTGGACGTGAGTTGCCAGGCGCGCGATCTCGCGTTTGTGCAACAAGAGCCGGCGATCCCGTCGCGGCTCATGGTTTTCGCGTGAAGCGGGATCATACGCGGCGATATGTACGCCCATCAGCCAGGCATCGCCATCGCGGATTTGGACGTAACTGTCACGCAAGTTGACCTGGCCGGCGCGCACCGACTTGATCTCCGTGCCGGTCAGAGCGATGCCGGCCTCATATTCTTGATCAATCGTGTAGTCGTGATACGCCTTCCGATTGGTCGCTAGGGCTTTGATCTCTGTGCTTCGGACCATCCTTGCTCTCTCACACTTTCGTCTTGGAGCCGGCGCGTTCTTTCAAGATTTGCAGCGCTCGATCTAGCTGCGGGTCTCGACCGGCCGTGTAGTCGTCAACCGTCAGCGGGACCTCCACATCTGGTTTCAAGCCCTCCTTGCTAATATCGCGCCCGTTGGGGGTGAACCAGTGCGCTATCGTGATCCGTAACTGCGACCCATCGCTCAACGTCTCTGGAATCTGCACGGAGCCTTTGCCATACGTCCGTTGGCCGACCAACTGCCCGCGCCCGCTGTCCTGAATGGCGCCGGCGACGATCTCAGACGCGCTGGCGCTGCCTTGATTCACCAGGACGATCAATGGCAATGCTGCGTCTGTCGCCAGCCCGCCGCGTCGCGCCGGGAACTTCTGGCCGCTGCCGTCCTTGCGGCGCTCCTCGGTAATGTTGCCAGAGCTGACGAATTCACTCCCGATCTTCACGGCGGCATCGAGCAATCCGCCGGGATTGCTACGCAGATCGAGAATCAATCCAGTCGGCTTCAGCGCCAACGACGACTGGAGTGCCTGATGGACCTGCTCGGCCGACATCGCATTGAACTCGTTCAAGCGGATATAGCCGATGGAGTCATTCAACACCTTAACTTCGATATTGGCGATCTCTATCTTATCACGTGTCACCGAGACGACGAACTTGTCTTGCGTGGAGGGGCGAAAGATATAGAGCTTCACCTCAGTGCCTTTTGGCCCTCGGATGTAAGAGACGACCTCCGTTGTGCTCAGACCCTCCGTAACCCGGCCGTCCACCTCCAGGACGATGTCTCCTGGCAGCAAGCCGGCCTTCGCCGCTGGGCTGC
>CAIQJD010000326.1 GCA_903872005.1 uncultured bacterium
CCAGGGCTACACCAGTCTCAAGCTCTACACCACCTATGAGGGCCTGCGGGTCGAGGACGCCGAAATCCTCGCCCTGCTGGAAACGGCCCGCCAGCATCATCTGCTCCCCATGATCCATGCCGAGAACCACGCCATCATCGAGCGCGAGAAGCGCCGGCTGATCGAAGCGCGCTGCACCGAGCCGCTGTACCATCCCATCAGCCGGCCGGCCTGGGCCGAAGCCGAAGCGGCCGGCCGCGTTCTGGCCCTGGCGCGCTCCGTCAAGGTTCCGGTCTACTTCGTGCATGTCAGCGCTGCCGAGACGTTGGAGGTGATCGAGCGGGCGCGCCGCGCCGGCCAGACCGTCTACGCCGAAGTCACGCCGCACCACCTGCTGCTGGACGAGTTCGCCTATCACACGGCCGATTTCAGCGGGGCGCGCTTCTGTTGCGCGCCGCCGCTGCGGAGCAAGGCCGATGGGGAGGCGCTCTGGCGCGGGCTGGCCGCCGGCGCGGTCCAGACCGTCGCCACCGATCATTGCCCCTGGGACTATGCCACGGACCGGCAGTGCGGGCGGGAAGATTTCACCAGGATACCGAATGGGTTGGCCGGCATCGAGACGCGCCTGCCGCTGCTCTATACCGAGGGCGTGGTTGCCGGCCGGCTGAGCCTGAACCGGCTCGTGGAAGTCTGCGCCACCGCGCCGGCGCGGCTTTTCGGCCTCTATCCGCAGAAGGGGAGCATCGCCATCGGCGGCGACGCGGATCTGGTCATCTGGGATGATACCGCGCCCTACGCGCTCTCGGCGCGCCGGCTGCACCAGCGCACGGACGATTGCCCCTTCGAGGGCTGGAAAGTACGCGGCCGGGTCGCCTGGGGACTGCTGCGCGGCCAGACCATCGTGCGCGATGGCGAATTCGTCGGCGCCGGCGGGGCCGGCCGGTTCGTGGCGCGCCGGGCGCATGACAAACCGTAGGGGCGGCCCTTGTGGCCGCCCACTTGCGCCTGCCGCTCCCGGAGGCGGCGGGGCATTGAGCGCCGTAGACTGCGAAGGCAAGCCTTCGCAATCCAGAGCGATGCGCCAGGGGGCGCGGGTACGATTGAGGACAAATTGGGCGACTTCTTGGGGTACATACGACCTGACCGGATAGAGGGGCGCGCTCGGAAGTCGTCTCGGCGTCTGGCGCTGCTCTACGCGCTGGGGCTGCTGAATGTGAACGGGGCGGCCGCGCAGGGCGATGCGTCGGGGTTGGTTTACATATTGGGAGCGACCATGAAGCCGGCCGAGCGCACGGCCGCCGCCGAGGCGTTGATGAAAATCGGCGCGCCGGCCATTGCGCCGCTGATCGCCGCGCTCAAGGATCGGAGTCGGTCTGTGTGCGAGAGGGCCGCCGAGGCGTTGCGCCAGATGCGCGACGAGCGGGCTATCGAGCCACTCACGGCCGCTCTCAGGGATGGCGATACGGAACTCCGCATCGCGGCCTGCGAGTTGTTGGGCGGGTTCGGCAGCCCTGCCGTCGTCGAACCGCTCATCGGAGCTCTCAACGATACAGAAACAGGTATACGCGGGATCGCTGCACGGTCGCTGGGGGAGATTGGCGACACCCGCGCCGTAGATCCGCTGATCGCCCTGCTGAATGATAGATACTTGCGCTGGGTCGCCGCCTGGGCGCTGGGGGAAATCGGCGCAGCGCACGCCGTAGATCCGCTCATCGCTGCACTTCGAGATGACCAGGCGACTTGGGTCGCCGCGTACGCGCCGGCAACCGCCGGCGATATCCAGGGCTTCGATAAAATCATCGCTGTCGTCTATGGGGATTGCGGCGCTGCGGCCGTTGCCTGGGCGCTGGGGAAGATCGGTGACGTTCGCGCCATTGGGGCGCTCATCGAGGCCGTGCGTGTTGGATCCTCAGAGGATCTGCGCCGGGCAGCAACGATTGTGCTGGGAAGATTCGGCGCGCCGGCGGTTGCGTCGCTCATTGAAGCGCTCAATGCTACAGAGGCGCACGTGCGTTGGGTTGCCGCGGCGCTCCTGGGACAAGCCGGCGATGCCCGCGCCGTTGCTCCGCTCATCGCTGCGCTGCGAGATGAGCATCTGGTCGTGCGCCGCCATGCGGCGATTGCTTTGGGCGCCATCGGGGACGCGCGCGCCGTGGAGCCGTTGCTAGACCTGGCCGCCGGCGATGACAATATGTGGGTGCATCTGGCTGCGGCCTGGGCGCTGCGACGATTGGGTGTGGCTGCCGGCGCAAGGGGATGAATTGTGAAGGGAGAGTCGTATGAAAACATTCACGGCATACGTGGAATGGGACCCTGATGTGAAGGTGTACGTCGGGATCGTGCCCAGCCTGCCGGGCGCGCACCCAAGCGCCCACCCTCGACGAGCTTCAGCGGAACATCAAAGAAGTGATCGAGTTGTGCCTGGAAGAACTATGCTTGACGCAGGGGGCTTAGGGACATGATTCTGATCATCAACTCGCCAGCCACAAAACAACAAATCGCAGAGATGTTGCAGACCCTTGAGGTGTACATCAAACTGGCTGTGACATCGAACAGGGCATCTTGGCCGGTGGGGGTGCGCTGCATGCCGACTGTGAAGCCGTCTTGCTTGACAATGGCAGTCGGCAGGAGAATATCTGGGGAGCAGATTGGATTCCGTCATCGCAACAAGTGCTGTATGAGGCGCTCATCAACATCCGGCCGCGCCAGAAGAACCCTTCCATGACGATTCTGGATCCAGCAATCCGCGAGCGAATCGCCGAGATAGTCACAGGATTATTGGGGGACGCATGAACAATCCAACTGTGCGACGCGAGCGCTATTTGCGTGATGCCTTGCCGATTCGTCTCGGCGGGCTGGCGGCGAATCTTGCTCGCGTCAAGTCGTTCTCTGAGTACGCCGCTCATCGCGATGTGGTCGAGGCGCTGTTGGACGAGAGTAAGTATTTTATCGAATGGACTGCCGCCGACGCCGAGCTTTCCATCCAGACCGCTTTGGTAGACCTACAAGTGCAATTGGCTGGTTGGCAACACGCCTGGGACGGCATTTGGGCCGAGCCTGCGCGCCGGCGCGCCGTGGCTGAGCAAGCGCAGGGCTGGTCGGAACGCATCCTGCAACTATCCGGTCTCATGGGATGATAAACACATGAACGAACGCGTCTTTCACGGCAACGTCGAACGCCTGCGCTCGCCGGAGCGGCTGGCGACACTGGAACCGGATACCGTCGTGGCCCTGGCTCTGGCCGGCATTGCGCCGGCCTCGGCCCTGGACATCGGCACGGGCACGGGCGTCTTCGCCGAGCGCTTCGCGGCGTGCGGCCTGACTGTCGCCGGCATTGACGCCCGCGAGGACATGATCGCCCTGGCGCGGGGCTTCGTCCCGCAGGGGCGCTTCGAGGTCGCGCCGGCCGAGGCGCTGCCCTTCCCCGACGCGTCCTTCGATCTGGTCTTCTTCGGGCTGGTCTTGCACGAGGCCGACGATGCCCAGACGATGCTGCGCGAGGCGTGGCGGGTCAGCCGGTTGCGCGTTGCCATCCTCGAATGGCCCTACGCGTCCGGGCCGGCCGTGACCGCCGGCCCGCCCCTGGCGCACCGGCTCCAGCCGGAGCAGATCGAGGCGCTGGCGCGGGAGGCCGGCTTCGCGACGAGGGA
>CAIQJD010000327.1 GCA_903872005.1 uncultured bacterium
ATATCTCGAAGCCGACGCGCGTGTCCTGACCGGCTTCATCGAGCCGCACTTCTTCGCCGGCTTCTCTGGCGGCCCCAAGGCGGTGCTGCCCGGCGTCGCCGGCCAGCAGACGATCCTGCAAAACCACAGCGCGCCAATGCTGAACCATCCCAACGTGCGTTGGGGCGTCATCGAAGGGAACCCGGTCTGGAAGGAGATGGCCGAATGCGCCGACCGCAGCCGGCCGGACTTCCTGGTCAATGTCGCGCTCAACGGGCAGCGCCAACTCACCGGCGTCTTCGCCGGCGCCTGGCGCGCCGCGCACCGCATCGGCGCGGACTTCGTGCGCCGGCACTCCATGTTGGAGACCCATGCGCGCTACGACATCGTGATCACCAGCAACGCCGGCTATCCCCTGGACCTCAACCTGTACCAGGCCGTCAAGGGGATGTCGGCTGCCGCCCAGATCGTCAAGCGCGGCGGCCACATCATCACGGCCGCCGAATGCTGGGATGGCATCCCCGATCATGGCGAATACCGCCGGCTGCTCCAAAGCGGCCGCGATCCGGCCCATCTGCTCGAGCTGATGAGCCAGCCGGACTTCATGGTGCGTGACCAATGGGAAGTAGCCATGCAGGCCAAGATCCAGTTGCACGCCCACGTCTACCTGAAGTCCAGCTACCTCTCAGACGAGGAGACGCGCGCCGCGCACGTGACGCCGTGTCACGACATCGGTCAACTGGTGCGCCATCTGATCCACCAGATCGGCCCGCACGCGTCCATCTGCGTGTTGCCGCAAGGCCCGCTGGTGATCCCCTTCATCGCGGAGGGATAGGCTGCTCTATCGCCTGTTGGGGTCTGGGAGCCGCGCGGCTCCCAGACCCCACGGCGCGAAAACCCCATCTGGAGGCTGCGCCATGCTCGTCGCCATCCTATCCGATATCCACGACAATATCTGGGCGCTGGAAAAGGTTGTGGACGGCGCCAATGCCGCCGGCGCGGCCGCGCTCCTCTTCTGCGGCGACTTCTGCGCGCCCTTCTCGCTGACCCTGTTGGCCGAACGCTTCCGCGGCCCCATCCACGCCGTCGCCGGCAACAATGACGGCGACATGCTGCTCCTGGCGCGCAACGCGGCCAAAGCCGGCAACGTCACCCTGCACGGCCCCTTCGCCGAGCTGTCCCTGGAAGGCCGGCGCCTCTTCGTCGTCCACTACCCCACGATTGGCGAAGCCGTGGCCGCCGGCGGGCTGTACGACCTGGTCTGCTGCGGCCACAATCATCAGCCCGAAACGCGGCGCATCGGGAAGTCGCTGCTGGTCAATCCTGGCGAAGTCATGGGGCGCTTCGGGCATTCGACGTATGCGGTGTATAATACGGTCAGCGGGGAGGCCGAACTGCGCGAAGCCGCATCCGTGTCCCGCTAAACCCCGACGATAGGCCAACCGACTACTGCCGGTGCATCGTGTTTCGGTAGGAGGCGATAGCGATGGGAAACCTGGGGCGCCTTACCTGTCTTCTTCTGCTCCTGGCCCTCTGCGCCGGCTGCGCGCCGCCGCCTGATCCGGCGCCCCTCGCCACGGCCCAGGCCGAAATCACCGAGCTGCGCTCCGCGCTCACCGCCCTGGCTCCCACCCTCGCCTACCTGAGCGCGCCCAGCGCCACCCCGCTGCCCACGGCGACGCCCAGCCCATCCCCCACCCTTGCACCAACGCCCATCCCAACCGCGCCGCCTTCACCGACGCCGCCGGCTTCGCCCACCGCCACGCCGCTGCCCACGGCGGCCGCCCGCGCCCAGGTCAGCGCCAACAGCG
>CAIQJD010000328.1 GCA_903872005.1 uncultured bacterium
AAGCGCAAGGCGCAGGCGCTGACGCACGATGCGGCCCTGGCCGAAACCCTGGGCCGGCAGGTGGAGGCGCTACGCACGGAAATGGATGGACACCGGCGCGCCGTGGGCGTCTACTGCATGGCCTACGTGCGCTCGATTCTGCCGCCGGCCGGCGAACCGATCTGGGAGCGCCTCGCGGAAATCACGGCGACCAACGAAGCCGCGCCCGCCAGGCGCAGCCTTTGGGGCGCGTTGGATGAGCGGATGAGGGACAACTGAGATGAGGCTTGAGCTGCGCCTGTTTGGCGCACCCAGCCTATGGCTGGATAGTCGCGAGGTGAGCGCCGAAGTCAGCGGCAAGGGGTTGGGGCTGCTGGCGTATCTGGCGTTGAACGCGCCGGCTACCGTCAGCCGCAGCAAAGCCGCCAGCCTCCTTTGGCCGGACAAGACCGAAGAAGCATCCAACTACCGGCTGCGCCACACGTTGTGGGAATTGCGGCGCACGTTGGCCGGCGGCGGGGCGGCCGAGACCACCTGTCTGGGCGCCAGCGACACCCATTGCTGGCTGAGCCTCGACGGTGACGTCACGGTAGACGTGCTGCAGTTCGAGCGCGGCGCGGCCGAGCCGGCGGCCGATCGCGCGGCGCTGGGCGCGGCGACGGCGCTCTACCGTGGCGACCTGCTGGATGGGCTGGACTTGCGTGATGCGCCGCTCTTTGACGAGTGGCTGCTGATGGAACGCGAGCGTTGGCAACTGGCCTATCTCGACGCGTTGTGGCGACTGGCGCGGCTGCAGGCGACGGCCGGGGATGACGCCGGCGCCGAGCGCACCTACCAACGCTTGATCGCCGCAGACCCCTTGCGCGAGCGCAGTTATCGCGGCTTGATGGGCCTGTATCACCGGCGCGGCGAGCGAGCCGCCGCGCTGCGGACCTATCAGCAGTGCGCCCGCATGCTCAAACAGGAAATGGGCATCGCCCCTTCGGCCGCCACCGAACAGTTGCGCCGGCTGATCGTCCAGGACACGCCGCTGCCGGCGGCCCAAGAGCTGGCGCGCGCCGCCGACCTGCTGCGGCGCGGCCGGCTGGCCGAAGCCTGGGCCGCCTGCCAGACCGTCGAGGCCGGCGCCGGCGACCTGGCGACCCTCAACCATGCCGCGCTCCTGCGCGCCGAGATCGCCCTCGCCGACGGCCGGCCGGCCGAATCGCTGGACCTGATCCGCGCCGCGCGCCAGGCGCTCACCGGCTGGTTTGGGCACAGCCTGCTATAGGATCCTCTGGCTTAAGATTCCCAGGAGAGAAGAGCCGTGAAAAGACACTTCCGCAACATCATGCTGCTGCTTCTGGCGCTGGCGCTGGCCGAGGGGTGCGCGCCGGCCACACACGCCCCAACCATCACCCTCGCGACGGCGACTACGGGCGGCGTCTGGCATCCCCTGGGCCTCGCGCTGAGCGCGCTGATCGGCCGGCATGTGCCGGGCGTGACCGCCGTCGCCCAGGCCACCGGCGGCGCGATTGAGAACCTGAAGCTCCTCGCCGCCGGCAAGGTGAACATGGCGCTGGTGTATGACTATCACGTCGCCTGGCTGAACGCCGGCCAAATGCCGGCCGTGTCCGCCAAGCCGCTGCCGGCGCGCATCATCCTGGGGCTGTACGAGCATCCCCTGCACATCGTCACGCGCGCCGATGCGGGCATCGCCGGCGTGGGAGACCTGAAGGGCAAGCGCGTCTCGACCGGCGCGGCGGATAGCGGCGCCGAAGAGCAGGCGCGCTTCGTATTCGGGGCGCTGGGCCTGAACTGGGACACAGACATTGCCCGCCAAAAGCTCTCCGTGGCCGACTCGGCCGCCGCGCTGAAGGCCGGCAAGATTGACGCGTTCTTCTGGTCTGGGGCGCTCCCCTCCGAGACCGCGCCCACCGCGGCGCTGGACGGCCTGGCGAACGACGCCACGGTCCAGATGACGCTCCTGCCGTTGCAAGGCGATCTGGCCGAGCGCATCATCAACGCCAACCCCGGCGTGTTCCATCGCACGGTCATCCGGCGCGGCGAGTATGCCGGGCTGGACGCAGACGTGGAGACCCTGGCCGTCACCGCGGCGCTGGCGACGCTGGACAGCTTCCCCGATGACCGGCTGACGGCCGTGCTGCATGCCGTGTTCGACCACAAAGCCGAGCTGAGCGCCGTCTGGAAGGGCGCGGCCCGGCTGACGCCCGAAGTGAGCGTGGCTATGTTGGCGCCGGCCGCCCGTCCCTACGTGCATCCGGCGGCCGCGACGCTCTTGCAGACCCGCGAGACGCTCTATCAGATCAGCTCGATGAAAGCCCTGCGGGCCGGCCAATTCGAGAGCTTCTCCAACGTGGGATGGCTGAAGCAGCAGGGGAATCTGGGCATGGGCACCTTTGAGGGTCTGGACGGCGAGATGATCCTGCTCGATGGCGTGGTCTATCAGGTCAAAGGGAACGGCGTCGTGGCGCCGGCCGGCGACAGCGTCGGGGTACCCTACGCCATGGCAACCTGCTTTGACGCCGATACCGTGACGGCCGATCTGGGCGCGCTGCCCAACTTGGCCGCCCTGTATGCGGCTCTGGACCAATGGATCGTCCGCAAGGACGCGTTCTACGCGATCCGGGTGGACGGCGTCTTCCAGCAGGTGCGCGTGCGTAGCGTGCCCAGGCAGCCGACGCCCTACCCGGAGCTGACGAAGGCGCTGGAGCAACAGAACGTCTTCGAGTACCAGAACATCGAAGGTTCGGCCATCGGCTTCTGGTGCCCGGAAGAAGTGGGGGGCTTCAACCAGGCCGGCTATCACCTGCACTTCATCTCGGCAGATCGGACGCGCGGCGGCCATCTGCTGGAAGTCGCCCTGGCCCAGGGGCGCGCCGCCCT
>CAIQJD010000329.1 GCA_903872005.1 uncultured bacterium
ATGGCCGGTCATCGTTTCGGCGGCCTTGAAGGGATTGAAGGTGAAAGCCGGCCCGGCGCCGGCCGCCAGCGCGACGATCATCGTCTCGCCCACGGCGCGTGAGATCGCCAGGATGAAGGCCGCTGAGATGCCCGACAGGGCCGCCGGCGTCACAACTTTGATGGCCGTCTCCATGCGCGTCGCGCCCAGGGCATACGACGCCTCGCGTAATGAGCGGGGCACGGCGCTCAAGGCATCTTCGCTCATAGAAGTGACCAACGGCAAGATCAGGATGCCCATCACCAAGCCGGCCGAGGCGGTATTGTACACTTCCACCACGTTCGGCCCGAAGATGCTCCGCAGCAGCGGCGTCATGGCGTTCAGGGCGAAGTAGCCATAGACGACGGTGGGGATGCCGGCCAGGACCTCCAGGATCGGCTTGAGGATGCCGCGCGCGCGTGGCGACGCGTATTCGCTCAGATAGATGGCGACGGCCAGCCCGATAGGCAGGGCGACCAACATGGCGAAGAGGCTGGTCATGAAGGTGGCATTGACCAGCGACCAGACGCCGAACTTGCCGATGGCCGGCTGCCATTGGGTGGTGGTGAAGAATTGCCACAAGGACACGGCGTCGTCAGCGAAGAAGAGCAGGGCTTCGCGGCCCAGGACGGCGACGATGCCCACCGTGGTGACGATCGAGATCGCTCCGCAGGCGAAGAGGAAGCTCTGGATGAGCGCCTCGCCGGGCCGGCGACGTCTCCGCAGGCTGAACGGCTCTTCCTTTGCGTCCGTTGCGCCGCCGAAAGCGGCGGTCTTTATCGCATCTCTGATTACAGAAGTCAGCATGGGGCGCTCCTTTGTCTACGCGCCGTAGGGCCGGCGCAAGGCGGCCGGCCCTACCCTGGTCTGGACTACGCAGGCTTGCCTGCGCGTTCACTGTCGGCGCCGGCCTATTGCGTCGCCTCTTGCCAGGTCCTTTTGGCGCCGTCCAGAGCTTGCTGGCTGGCGGGGAAATACCCGACCTTGCTGATGACCGTATTCACATTGGTCAGGTAGTAGCTGATGAACGACCCTACCTGGGGCTTCTCTTTCATAATCTTGGCCGTGCTGTACAGGAAGAGCGGGCGGGCCAGCGGGTACTTAGCCGCGTCTACGGTGGCGGTCGTCGGCTCGATGCCTTCGATGGACAGGACGTTCAGCTTGTCCTTGTTCTCCTGGTAGTACGCGTAGCCGAAGTAGCCAATGGCGTAGGGGCTGCCCAACACACCCTTGACCAACACGTTGTCATCTTCGCTCAGTTGCAGGTTCTTCGCGCCCAGGAGGATCTCTTTCTTCTTGCCCAGCACAACCTCGACGAAGTAGTCGAAGGTGCCGCTGTCGGTGCCGGGGCTGAAGCGCAGGATCGTCTCGGCCGGCCAGGCCGGGTTCACATCCGACCACTTCTCGGCGTCGCTGGAATAGATCTTGGCGAGTTCTTTCATCGTCACGTTTTTCAGGAACGTGTTCTGCTTGCTCACGACGACGGCCAGGGCGTCGGCGCCTACGCGGAACTCCAACGGCTGGCGATCCTTCGCCTTGCACGCATCCGCCTCTTCGGTCTTGATGGCGCGGCTGGCATTGGCGATGTCGGTCTCGGCAGTCTTGCAGAAACGCTCGAAGCCGGCGCCTGTGCCGATGCTATCAATCGTGATGTTGTCCTTGTAGCCCTCGTCCTTGAACATCTCGGCGATCTTCTCGGAGAGCGGAAAGACGGTGGAGCTGCCGGCCGTCGTGATGTTCCCCTTCACTTTCAGGACATCCACGACGGGGAGTTGCAGGCCAGCGGCGGCCGGCGCTTTGGTGGGAGCGGTGGTCGGCGCTGCCGTGGGGGCTGCGGCCGGCGCGCAGGCAGTCAAAGCCGCCATCACGATGATGAGCGTGACGAACAGAAGACGACGCATCTCTTACTCCTCCTGAGTCATTGGTGTTTCTATCCATTACCAGGAACAGTATACTGGTCGTCGGTTAACTCGCGTTTAACGTCATGTAAACGGGTCCGGGGGCAGTGTTAACGTCTGGTTAACGCCGGCCGCGAGACCGCGCAGATTTGCAGACGCGCGGAAACGCGCTATGCTTTCGGTTGCAGCGACATCACCCTGCGAGGGAGCGACATGAACGACACTGACCCGATCCGCGCCTGCTGGCAGGCGTATCTGGATGCTTTGCCGGCCGGGGCGCAGCGCCCCCAGACCTATCAGGCCTGGTATTTCTGCGACAACGAAAAGAGCGCCAATGCGCTTGGCGCTCTGGTGGTGGCCGGCATCAAGACCGGCACGGCGAGTCTGGCCTGGGAATACGAAGCGGAGAACGAGCGGCTCCCGCAAGCCGGCGACCTGAGCATCATCACCGATTGGGCCGGCCGGCCGCTCTGCATCATCGAGACGACCGCGATAGAGGTCATGCCCTTCTATGCCGTAGGGGCCGATCACGCCTATGCCGAAGGCGAAGGCGACCGCTCGCTGGCCTACTGGCGCGCCGCGCACTGGGATTACTTCTCCCGGACATGCGCCGCCATAGGGCGCGCGCCGGCCGAAACGATGCCGGTGGTGTGCGAGCGGTTCCGCGTGGTCTTCGGCGCGGCGCGCTAGGACTTCGTCTGCGCCGGCAACGCGAAGTAAAACGTGCTTCCCCGCCCTTCGACGCTCTCCACCCAGATGCGCCCGCCATGGCTCTGCACGATATGCTTGGCAATCGCCAGGCCCAGGCCGGCGCCGCCGCGGCTGCGGGCGCGGTCGGCCCGGTAGAAACGCTCGAAGATGCGCGGCAAGTCCACAGTCGAGATGCCGACGCCCGTATCGCGCACCGAGACGATCACCGCCGGCGCGCCGGCGTCCTCGCCCCGCGCGGCGCGCACCTCCACGGTCCCGCCGGCCGGCGTGAACTTGATGGCGTTGTGCGCCAGATTGGAGACGACCTGGCGCATGCGCTCGGCGTCGGCCAGGACCAGGGGCAGATCGGCCGGCGCTGCGACCGACAGGGTCAGGCCGGCGCGCTCGGCCTGGGGCTGCAGGCGCTCGATGGCCGGCAGGACGATCTCGGCCGGCGCGGTGGGCGTCAGGCGCATGGGCGCTTTGCCCGATTCGATGCGCGCCAGCTCCAACAATTCCTGCACCAGCTGCGTCATGGCGTCCACTTCCACATCCATGCGATCCAGGAAGCGGCGCGCCGCCGGCGGGTCTTCCAGCGCGCCTTCGCGCAGCGTGTCGGTCAAGGCGCGCAGGCCGGCCAGGGGGGTGCGAAGCTCGTGCGAGATGTTGGAGATGAAGTCGCGGCGCACCGTTTCCAGCCGGCGCACCTGGGTCAGGTCTTGCAAGATCACCAGATAGCCTGCGGCCTGATCTTGTTGGAAGGGCGTCACGATGGCCTGCACCACCACGTCGCGCCGATCCAGCTCAATCATGTCGGCCTGGCAGGCGCGTTGCTCGCGGCAGCGCCGCCACAAGTCAATCAGCTCGTGATGCCGCACCACCTGGGCATACGAGCGCCCCAACGCCTGCCCTTCGGTGATGTTCAGCAGGCGCGCGCCGGCCGGATTGATGAGCTGCACCAGCCCCTCGGCGTCGGTAATCAAGACGCCGTCGGCCATATTGGCGAGGATGGCGGCCAGCCGGCCGCGTTCCGCCGAAAGGCTCTGGATTTCGCCGCGCAACTGGGCCGCCACATGGTTCACCGCGTCGGTCAACGCGCCCACTTCGTCCCGGGTGGTGGGAAAGAGGCGCGCACTCAGGTCACCCTGGGCCATGCGGCCGGCGACTTCGGTCAGCAGACGCAGAGGGCGCGCCGTGCGCTCGGCAATCCATACCCCCAGGAGCATCGCCAGCAGGGCAATCAGCGCGCCGGCCAGCAAGACGCCCCGTTGCAGCGCCACGATTTGCGCCTCCACTCGTGCCAGCGGCAGCGCGACGCGAGCGATGCCGACCAGCCGGTCCGCCTGCATCACCGGGACGGCGACGTAGGACATGGAAGCGCCGGCGGTAGCGCTCTGGCGCGTGGCGCTGCCCCACCCGCTGATGATCGCCGCTTGCACTTCGGGGCGATCCAGGTGATTGTCCATGCGGGAGACATCTTCTTGCGAATCGCCGAAGACCGTGCCATCGGCGGCGATGATGGTCACCCGCGCCCCAATCAGCGCGCCGTAGCGATGCGCCAGCGGATCGAAGGTGGCGCGGCGTTCCCCGCCGGCCAGGCTGGCCTGCGTGGTGTCGGCGATGAGTCGCGCATCCGAGAGGAGTCGGGTTTCCACGCCGGCCAGGTATTCCTGGCGCACCGTGCGCGAGAGGTAGGCCGTCAGGCCGGCCATGCTGAAGGCGATTAGCAGGACATAGGGGACAGCGATGCGCCAGCGGATGCTACGAAACATCGCGATTTCTCCATCGGAACGTGCGACTTACGCAAATGATACACCAAAATAGTGTGAAATGCAATGCCGGCGCAGGCAAGCCTGCGCCAATCCATACCCATGTGGACTGCGTAGGCTTGCCTACGCACGCCGCGCGCCGACGCGCCAAACCACACCCCCAGTCCCCGGAATGCAAAAAGCGGGACGCCGGCGTGGCGTCCCGCTCTTGTCCCCCAGGGGCTGTGCTACTTGACTTCGACGACCGCGCCCACGGCTTCGAGCTTGGTCTTGACTTCTTGAGCGGCTTCCTTGCTGACGGCCACGCGCACCTTGGACGGAGCGCCATCAACGACTTCCTTGGCTTCCTTGAGGCCCAGGCTGGTCAGCTCGCGCACGACCTTGATGACGTTGATCTTGTTGGGGCCGACTTCCTTGAGGATCGCGTCGAACTCGGTCTGCTCTTCGACCGGGGCGGCCGCAGCCGCGGCGGCGGCCGGAGCGGCGGCCATCATGGGCATGGCCGCGCTGACGCCGAACTTATCCTGCAGAGCCTTGACCAGGTCGGCCAGCTCAAGAACCGTCATCGTCTCAATCGCTTGAATGATCTCTTCCTTCGTCATTTCCTTAATTCCTCCATGAACTTCCGAGCATTGTCTACTGAATCGAATGGGAATGCGGCCGGCCGGCGCTCACGCGCTCTGTTCCGCCGGCTTGAGTTGATCGGCGCGCGCTTGCAACACATTGATGAAGCCTTGCAGCGGCCCGTTCAAGACGCCCACCAGGTTGCTGAGCGGCGCTTGAATGGAGCCGACGACCTGGCCGATCAACATGTCGCGCGACGGCATGGTGGCCAGGGTCTTGGCCTGATCAGCGCCCACGGCCGTGTTGCCCAAGATGGCTCCCGCCAGGGGGAAAATCTTGGTTTCTTGCGCGGCGCTGTTGAAGATCTTCGCCACGGCGGCGATGTCTTTGTAGCACAGGCCCAGGGCCAGAGTGCCGGTCAGGGTATGCGCCGGCAGGGTGCGCCCCATGCGCTCCAAAGCGATGCGCGCCAGGGTGTTTTTGATGACGACGAAGCCGTTGCCGGATTCGCGTAGTTGGCCGCGCAACGACGTCAATTGCGCCACCGTCATGCCGGTGTAGTTCGCCATGATCATAGCCTGGCTCTTCGAGAATTTCTCGATGTATTCGGCAATGA
>CAIQJD010000330.1 GCA_903872005.1 uncultured bacterium
ATGTCCATGAGAAATCGTCTGTTGCGCATCCTGTGCCTTGTGTTGGTCATTGCGCTCTCCAACGCCGGCGCGACCCACGCCCAGGGTCCCGTGGACCTTACCGGCAAGACCTGCCTGGAGTGTCACGACAATCCAGCCGAACGCGGCACGGTGCAGATCTACTGGAAAGAGACCGCCCATCCCAATGCCTTGACTACGCTGAAGACAAACGCCGGCGCTTCGGATGCCTGCCTGGCCTGCCATTCGGCCGACTACGTCCTCGCTCCCGCCGGCTCCAAACCGACCCTCAAGACCGCCATGAACGGCGTGACCTGTTTCGCCTGCCATCCCGGCAACCATCGCCAGAACGTCAGCTCCGCGATCAAAGACGTGAACGCCACATGTTCACGCTGTCACAGCGAAGGCCGGCCCCTGGCCGCCGGTGACCTCGCCCACGAGCCGGTGGCCGAGATGTTGGCCGGGCGCGGCGCGCCGGGCATGACAGCCACCCCCTCCGAGCACGCTGCAGTCGCCGACTGCATCAAGTGCCACCGCGAGGGCCACAAGTTCACCGTCGTGCAGCGCACCTGTAATGGCTGTCACGCCGGCGCGATGGGGCTTCAGGATACCCAGGCCCCCATCGCCGCGCAACTCCAGACCCTCAAGGCCAACCTGGATCGCGTCGCAATCGCCAACGCCGGCTGGAAGACCACCGCGACGAACAAGAGCGAGCCGCAAAAAGCCTACGAGTTGGCGAACACGCTCTACACCTTCGTCGCCAGCGACGGCAGCAAAGGGATGCACAACCTGGCCTACACGCGGGCGATCCTGCGCCAGGCCCAAGATACCCTGACAACGGCCGGCCTGAGCGCGCCAGCGACCCTGCCCACGGCCGGCGCGCCCTTGCCCGGCGGCTACCTCGTCGGCGGCGTGGGGCTGCTGGGCAGCCTGGCGCTGTGGGCCGCGCGTCGCCTCCTGAAACCCTGAAGCCGTATCAAATCGTCACCACATCTATGTCACTGGGGAGGGAAACAGCACATGATGCAGAAAGTCACCGATTGGGCCGCGCTGTGGCGCGACCTGACCGCCTCACAGGAGCGCCATTTCAAACACGCCACGAAGACCACTCCCGAACAACCCGACGCATGGCGCGAACGGGCGCGCTGGTTCGACGCCAGCGTCAAGCGCCGCTGGGCCGCCGGCCCCGATTCCAGCCGTGAGCGGGTCGCCTCGTACCTGACACGCGATTCCTCCATCGTGGATATCGGCGCCGGCACCGGGGCATGGGCCATCCACATGGCGCGCTACGCCGGCAAGGTCACTGCCGTCGAGCCGTCGGCGGCCATGATTGAGGTGATGCGCGAGAACCTGGCCGGCGAGAAGGTCGCCAACGTCGAGATCGTCCAGGGCGCCTGGCCCGATGCACCGGTTGGCCCACACGATTTCGCCTTATGTTCCCACGCCATGTATGGCTGTAGCGACTTCCCGCTCTTCGTGCGGCGCATGATGGCCGTGGCGCGTCGCGCCTGTTTTCTGGTCATGCGCGTCCCGACGATGGACGGCGTGATGGCCGAAGCGGCAATGCGCGTCTGGGGCCAACCCTACGATAGCCCCAACTTCAACGTCGGCTACAATGTCCTCTTGCAGATGGGGCTCTTCCCCAACGTGTTAATGGAAGACACCGGCCTCTGGGATCCCTGGGTCAGCGCCAGCTATGGCGAGGCCTTACAAGAGATCAAGCGCAAGCTCGATGTTCCCGACGGCAGCGAGCATGAAGCCTTCCTGGCCGATCTGGTGCGCCGCCGGCTCACGCAAGATGGCGACCACGTTGTCTGGCCGCGCGGCGTGCGCTCCGCCCTGGTCTACTGGAACGTCAACGGCTGAGTCCGAACGTTGCATCTTTGTGTGGACTGCGAAGGCAAGCCTTCGCAGTCCATGGTCAGAAACACACCCGCTCATACTTCCCTCTTGCCGCCGGCGTCAACCTGTGCTATGCTATCTCCAGCATACTCGCGCCTGGAGGACGCCATGATTGCCAGACTCGACCAACTTCTCGATGAAGCGCGCCAGCGCGGCCCCAAACGCGTCGCCGTGGCTCAAGCGGCCAATGACCTGGTCCTCAAAGCCATTCAGGAAACATCCGAGATGGGTTTCGTCCAGCCGCTCCTCGTTGGGCGCACGGACGAGATTCGCGCTGAAGCCGAGAGTGTCGGCTATCAGATCCCCGACGACCAGATCGTTCACGTCGAGACCCGCGCCGAAGCCGCTGCCAAAGCCGTCGAACTGGTGCGTATCGGCCGGGCCGACATCCTCATGAAAGGCTACCTGCATACCGATGCGCTCCTTTCGGCCGTCTTGCAGCGCGACACCGGCCTGCGTAGCGACCGACTGCTGAGCCACGTCTTCTTGATGCAGGTGCCGACCTACCACAAACTGCTGGCCGTCACCGACGCCGCCATCAACATCGCTCCCGATCTGCTGCAAAAAGCCGCCATCGTGCAAAATGCCATTGATCTGATGATCCGGCTGGGCGTCGAACGGCCCAAGATCGCCGTACTCTCTGCCGTCGAGACGATCAACCCGCGCATCCCTTCGACCATTGACGCCGCCTGCCTGCACAAGATGTCCGAGCGCGGCCAGGTCACCGGCGGCTACGTGGACGGCCCCTTCGCCTTCGACAACGCGATTTCCCGTCAGGCCGCCCTGGAAAAAGGCATTGACAGCCCGATCAGCGGCGACGCCGACATCCTCCTGGCCCCCGACCTGGACGCCGGCAATATCCTCTCCAAGAACCTGGAATACCTGGCCGCCGCCCAGATGGCCGGCATCGTCCTGGGCGCGTCCGCGCCCATCGTGCTGACGTCCCGTTCCGACCCGCCGCGCGCCCGCATCTACTCCTTGGCCCTGGCCGTCATCCTGCGCTGAAGGAGCATCCTATGATTGACCTTCGCAGCGATACCGTCACGCTCCCCACCGACGAAATGTACGACGTCATGCGGACGGCCCGGCTGGGCGACGACAACCTGCGCGACGACCCGACCGTCTTCGAGCTGGAGGCATTGGCCGCCGAGATGACCGGCCACGAAGCCGGCCTCTTCTGTCCCACCGGCACGATGGCGAATCTGCTGGGCACGCGCATGTTCAGCAAGCCCGGCGATGGCATCGTCATGCCTCCAGAGATGAACATGTACCGCTACGGCGTCATCGCCTGGAATAGCCTGCAACCGACCTTCGTCCCGACCGACGATGGCTATCCGACCCTTACCGCGCTGCAACGCAAGATCGAATACGCCCGCGCCGGCGACACGCCGCCGGCCCTCGTCGCCATCGAGACGCCCCATAACTTCGCCGGCGGCACGCTGACCACGCCCGAATATCTCGCCAGCGTGCGCGACCTGGCCCACGCCCACGGCCTCGCCTTCTTCCTCGACGGCGCGCGCGTCTTCAATGCCGCCGTCGCCGCCGGCCGGCCCGCCCGTGACTTCGCCGGCACGGCCGACGCAGTCATGTTCTGCCTCTCCAAAGGACTTTCCGCGCCGGTCGGCTCGATGCTCTGCGGCCGGCGCGACTTGATTGAGCGCGCCACGATGACGCGCTTCCTCATGGGCGGCGCGATGCGCCAGGCCGGCCTCCTGGCCGCCTGTGGCATCTACGCCCTCACCCATCTGGTGGATCGCCTCGCCGAAGACCACGCCCATGCCCGCCGGCTGGCCGACGCGGCGACGCGTTGGCCAGCTCTACGGGTCAGCCAACCTCGCGTCGAGACCAACATGGTTTATCTGGACGTGAGCGGCGCCGGCGTCAGCGGAGCGGACTTCGCCGGCCGGCTGAGGGCGCGTGGCGTCCTCGCCAGCCTGGTGGACGCCGACCGGCTGCGCTTCGTGACCCATCGCGGCATCAGCGCCGGCGACTTGGATGAGACCATCGCGCAAATAGATGCGGTTCTGCATGAGGTGAAACCATGAACACCCCCTCGCCTTATGAGACGCTCCTCGGCAAGACGCCGGCCGTCATCGTCCGCGAGTTAGAGCAGCTCATCGGCGCGGCGCAAATCACCCTAGCCGAAGGCGGCCGCTGGCTCATCAGCCAACGCGCCCCCCTCGGCCCGATC
>CAIQJD010000331.1 GCA_903872005.1 uncultured bacterium
CGTGGCCGGCGGCCGCCAGCCAGGCCAACGCCAGCCGCGCATCCGGCGTTGCGGCGTAGGGGAAGTGGGCCGGCAGGCCGGGGACATCCTCGCGCCGGCGCTCCCCGACGACCGCCACCGCCCCGCGCCGGATGGCGTCCAGCACATAGGCGTGGCCGTCGGTCGTCTGGCCGGCCACCGCTACAAACAGGTCGCCATTCTGCACGGCCCGCGAATCGCAGGCAATGGCGCGGATGCCCAGGGGCGGCAGCGCCGGCGGCCGGTAGTCGGGAATGGCAGCAAGCAGCTCAGTTAAGATCATCGCGGCCTCACAGGGGCGCTGCTCCCGTAGCATCGGGCCTGGTGCCCGTCCTAACCCTTCGGACGCCCACAAGGGGGATGCTACGCGACGCCGGCGCGCATCCCATCAACCTTCGTAGGACTCCACGATCCGATAGATCACTTTCAGCGTTTCCAGCCCGTCCTGGGCCGTCACTACCGGCGCAGCCTTGCCATCCACCGCATCGAGGAAATTCTGAATCTCATCCCGATAGGGGTTATCGTAGTCGGCCGGCCGCACGTGAACCTTCTCGCATTTGCCTTCGTCGCCCTGGCAGAAATCCAACGTGTCCATGCCGGTATCGTAGTAGATCCGGCCGCCGTCGCCAAAGATCTCGATCTCGCGCTTGCCCGGCTTCACCACATAGTCGTAGTGCGCGGCCGCGGTCGGCCCGCCGGCGAACTGGAGCGCGATGTCAATCACGTTGGGCGAGATGACATGCTCGCGCCGGCCCAGGGTCGCCGCCACCGCTTTGACCTGCGTGACATCGCCCATGTACCAGCGCAGATAGTCCAGCTCGTGGGCATAGTCCAGCAACAGGGCCGCCTTCTCGTAACGCCGATAATCGGTGCGCGCCACTTCCAGGGAGCGATAGCCTTGCACCGAGGCGCGCGCCGCCACGACGACACCCAGCTTGCCCTCCTGAATGGCCCGCTTGATGAACTGCATGCCGGGAAACCAGCGCAGGGTATGACCCAGCAGGAAGGTCCTGCCCGTCGCCTCGACCGCGTCCACGATGGCCTGGCCGGCTTCCACCGTATCGGCCAGCGGCTTCTCGCACAAGACGTGCGCGCCGGCGTGGAGCGCGTCCACAGCCACCGGCGCGTGCAGCCGGTTGGGCGTACAGACCCACACGAAGTCAGGATGTTGGGCCAGGCCGGCCTTGTAGTCCGTGAACTCACGCGTGACAAGGACCTTCTGGCGCGTCTCGATGAGATTCTTCTCGACGGGGTCGCAAGCCCACACGTCTACATCGCCGCGTTCGCCCAACAGGCGCGCATGGCGCTGTCCGATGGAGCCACAACCCACCACCAGAGCGGAGCGTTTGGCCGTCATGATAATACGATTCCTCCTCACTCTTCGCGCACATCGCGATTGCTATGCTGGCCTGACCATTGTAACACGCGCCGGCAAATAGACAAAAACGCCAAAAGCAGGTATCATCCCGCCTGCAGTTCATCACAGTCTGACGAGGTTCCTATGGCAGCCGAAAACTTGCCGGCGCCCGGTGCGAGCGCGGCTTCTCAACGTGGTTCCAACATCGGGGCAGTGTTGGCAATTGGGTCGGCCCACCTGCTCCACGATACGTTTTCGGCCTTCCTGACCCCGCTCTTGCCCTTGCTCATCGCCAAGCTGTCGTTGTCGCTGACCATCGCCGGCTCGCTGACCCTCTTCGCCGGCCTTCCCTCGCTCTTCCAGCCCTTCATCGGCCATCTGGCCGAGCGGGTCAATCTGCGCTACGTGGTCTTCCTGTCGCCGGCCGTCACGGTGATCATCATGAGCCTGCTGGGCCGCGCGCCCAATCTGGGCATCCTGATCCTGATGGTCATGATCTATGGGGTCAGCTCCGCCTTCTTTCACGCGCCGGCGCCGGCCATGGTCAGCAAGCTTGCCGAGCCGCGCCTGGGGTTGGGCCTGAGCATCTTCACGACCAGCGGCGAGCTGGCCCGCACCATCGGCCCGCTCCTGATCGCCGGGGCCGTCTCCTGGTGGACGATGGAGGGCATCTATCGCCTGGCGATCCTGGGATTCATCATCCCGGCGCTCCTCTACTGGCGCTTGCGCGGGGTGGACTTGCATCCGGCCGGCCCGACGCGCGCCAGCCTCGGATCGGTCTTGCAGGCGATGCGCCCCATGTTGCCGGGGCTGGTCCTGGTATTGACCTGCCGGGCCTTCCTCATCTCCTGTATGGTCACGTTCCTGCCCACGTTCCTGACTTCTCGCGGCGTCGCGTACGGACTGGCAGCCGGCTCCGTCTCGGTGGTCGAGCTTGCCGGCGTGATGGGAGCCATGTCCGGCGGGCCGATCAGCGATCGCTGGGGCCGGCGCATCTATCTGATGACAGCCTTCGCCTTCACGCCGCTGGCATTTCTCGGCTTTATGGCGTTTCAAAATTGGGTGGCGCTGGTCTTCTTATTGGTAGCTGGCTTCTTCGGCATCTCGACGCAACCGGTGATCATGGCGCTGATCCAGGAGCGCCATGCCGCGCAGCGCGCCACGGCCAACGGCGTCTTCATGGCCGTGACCTTCACAGTCAGCTCGCTCAGCTCCCTCGCCATCGGCTCCATGGGCGATACCTGGGGCTTGCAAGTCGCCTTCGTGGTCAGCGCCGTCATCGGCCTGTTCGGCATCCCCTCCTGCATCTTGCTAACGCGCCGGCCGGCCGCAGCTTAGCGACGCGGCGCATCGGGGGCCAAAAATACGTCGGTGCGCGCCCGCTTCTCACCTTCCATCTCGTTGGCGCGCTGCGTCGCCCACGGCCCAAGCGGCAGGTGATAGTAAAGCGCCGGCCGGTAGCTGATGAACGCCTCGGCATACGCCACGCCCATGAAGCGTCCGAACGCGCCATCCACACCCTCGGCGCGTTTACGCGCGTACGCGCCCTCGTACTGCTGGCTCTTCAGACAATCGAGCGCCTGCACCTTCTGCACGATGGTATCCGTGATGTCAATGTAGACGTCGGGATGGGCAATTGGCTCGGCCCCCAAGATGGTCGCGCGATGCAGACCGATGGGCGTCGCCATGAAGAAGACCTGCGTCACACGCCAGGGCGTATTGCTGTCGCCGCGCCCCACGCCGCCGGCCGCATCAATAGCGAAGATGCTGATCTGGCCGGCGATGGCATGCTGATTAGCGATGCCGCCATTCTCATAGGGATAGTGCGTGATGACGATGTGCGGGCGCACCGCCCGGATCAGGCGAGCGGTCGCCTCCACCAGCTCCTCCGTGACCATCATCACCGCGTCGGTATAGGTCAAGAAGCGCACATCGGTGATACCCAGGATGGCGCACGCCGCGCGCACCTCGGCATGTTTCACCCGCGTGCGCTCTTCAATGAGCGCGTCCAGTTCCTCAGCCGGCACGACCTTGTTCCGCAAGCCTTCCGCAATGACCACGTCATGGATACGCGCCCCCTGGGTCAGCGCCAGAGCCGTCACCATGTCGCCGCGCGCGATATGGTGCGCCAACGTGCCGCCGGCATTGTCGAATACATCGGCCGGATGCGCCCCGATCACCAGGATGCGTAGCTTCTCCTCTTCCACCGTCATCTCTCATCCACTCCTTTGCTCCCCATCCGGGGTATGCGCTGCCGCCGGCCGACGCGCCCACAAGGCCGGCGCGACGCCGGCCAGGAAACCGACGCCCCAACACCCATGCATGACCACAAACGCCGCCGGCAGGAGCGCCGCCGGCCAGCCCCCTGCCCGGCCGGCGCGCAACGAGGCCGTCAGCGTCAAGCCGGCATAGCCGGCCAGCATGACCAGTAACGGCAGCCATACGCCGCACGCGGCCAGGACTACGCCGGCCGCCAGGGCCAGCAGCGCGGCCGGCGCGACCAGGTGGCGCGGCAAAGCGGAATCCGGGTGCAGCCGTATCACGCGCGCCTTCCAGAAGCCGTAACGCAGGTATTGCTGCCCCAACGCGCCCCAAGAGCGTCGAGCGAAGGTCTGCGAGCGCACATCGGGATCGCACCAGATAACCCAACCGGCGCGCCGCAGGCGATAGTTGAATTCATAGTCTTCGTTGGCTCCCAACGTCGCGTCGAAGCGCCCCACGCGCGTCAGGTCACGCCGGCGATAGGCGCCCAGATAGACCGTATCCACGCCGCGCGGGCGCGTCGCGTAACGAAACGGCGACCCGCCCATGCTGAACGGCGAGCGCAGCGCCAGGGCAATCGCCTGACCTACAACCGTCTCGCCAACGGCGTCAAACGGCCCACCGGCGTCGCCGATCTCCGGCTTCTGCGCCAACCACCCAATGCACCGCGCCGCGTAGTCCGGGGCGATCAGGGTGTGGGCGTCTACCCGTAGGATGATGTCGCCGCTGGCCGCGTCCAGACCCACATTCATGCCGCCGGCGGCATTGCGCTGCGGATTCTCCAACACGCGGATGCGCCCATCGCGCCGGCCGAACTCCTCGGCAATCTGGCGCGACCGATCCGTGGAGCCGCCATCCGTCAGCAGGATCTCCATGCGCGCCGGCGGATAGGTCTGAGCCAGAACCGCCTCCAGGCACAAGGCCAGATGCGCTTCTTCGTTCAGAAACGGGATGATGACGGACACGGTCGGCAACGGCTGCTCAGCGTTCACGGTCACTTGCTCTCTGCCAATAGCTGATTGATGTGGGCCAGATCAGCGCGCGGGCGCGGATCGGCCGGCGCCAGGACCGCCGCGCGCTCCAGGATATCGCGCGCCCGACTCAGGCGGTCGAGGCGGCCGGCGCGCTCTGGCATCGCCTCGGCCCACACCTCATAGATGAGCGCCTGACGCCGGCCGAACTCGGTCTGCTGTGGCACAGCGGCCCAGGCCGCGCCGGCGGCGTCGGCGGCGCGCCCCAACCAGAAATAGCGTTGCGTCAACTGCAGCGCCACGTTCGAGCGAGCCAAATAGACTTGACTCAGCGCATCACGGCTCAAACCATCATGGATGCCCCACATCAGCGCGGTACTCAGCCGAACCTCGGCTCCAGCCAGGTCTACAGAGCGCGCCAAACGCAGGCCATCCCGCATCAACATATCGCCGGCCGACAGACGGGTCACGATCACCAACCCCGCCAGGACAACCAGCGCGCTCAACCAGCCCGGCCGCACGGAGCGCCTCTCAGCCCAGGCTAACGCGCCGGCGCACAAGCCCAGCGCCGCCCAGGCCAACCACGTCGCCAGGAACGTGCGCGGCTCGTTCGCCGGAATCAGCCGCATCGCCAGCCAGAGCAGCAATGCCGGCCCCAGCGACATGGTTGGATACATCTCCAGCGCCACGCGGCCGCCCCAGGCCGCGGTCAGCCCCGCGCCGCCGATCCACAGGGCCGCGAGCAGCGCCGCCGGCACTGTCGGGCCGGATAATTCGGCCGCCAACACCACGGCGCTCAGCACAGCCCCACACAGCAGCGCCACACGCCGGCCTCCCGCATCGAGCCTGGCAGTCGGCGTCGCCGACGCTTCCGCCGGCGCGCCCCATAGGAGCGCCAGGCACACCCAGGCCAATAGATTGGTCGCCGGCGTCGAGAAGCTGAATTGCATCTCAATCCAGTGTCCGAAGAGGCCGGCCAGCGCGGCGATAGAAAGGAACGCAGGCGCGCCGGCGGCAGGCGCGCCGCGCCAGCCGCGCCAGACCAACAGTCCGCACCATCCCGCTGCCAATCCCATCCCCACAGCTACCGGCAGCGCCGCGACGCCCATTTTCACATCGCCCAGCAGGGCCGCCGCGAGGAAAGTCGCGCCGACCGAACCGGCCACCCCGGCAGCCAGAGCAATCCCAACCTCACGCTTTGGGGCGCGCCAACCGGCGCGCCGCAACCCTGCCGCCCCAACCGCGCCCCCCAGGGCCAGCCATGCAGCCAACCCCAGGACTCCTTGTGTCAGCAGGCCATCGAGGATGATCGTGTGCGCGCGGTCAAAGGCGTGCGCCGGCTCGCCCCGATCGCCATTCGCCTGCACGCGATAGGCGACCTGATTGGGCAGGATCAGGCCGGCCGTGTCCGGCCCGAAGCCCACCAACCAGCGGCCAACAGAGACGTTTCCGCCGCTCAGATAGCGCAGAGTCGAATCCCAGAAGGCGAGGCGCTGCCGGCCGCTGCCGGTCGGGTCCAGCGCCAGCCCCCACTCCGCGCCCTGCCCCGGCTCGTCGGCGTTGGTCTCCAGCATCAACGGAGCAACGCCGACGAAGATGCCCAACAGGGCCACGGCTGCCACGCCGGCCGCCAATCGCCAATGCCGGCGCAGCGCGACGATGAGCGCCAGCAGGAGCAGCGCCCCCAACGCGCCCAGCCAGCCGGCCCGCGAGCGCGTCCCGTAGAGCGCCGCGATTTGCCCCAACGCCAGGACGCCCAGGCTGATGGCGCGCCCCCAGGCAGCCGGCCGCCAGGACATGGCCGCCGACGCCAGCGTCAAGGGCAGGGCCAGGGTCAAATAGCTGGACAGAAAGCCCGGGTTCCCCAATGTGGCAAAGAGCCGGCCGGCGAAGCCATCGCCGGACCAGGGCGCCGGCAGCAACCAACCGGCGCTCTGCCATAGCGCGACCAACAGCACCGGCAGGCTGGAAAGAGCAATGCTCTCGGCCAATGCGGCCGGCCCGCCGGGCTGACGCAGCGCATCCCAGGCCAACCAAAACGCGACCGCCAGGGCCGCCAGGGAAAACAGCCCATCGGCGCGCTGTGGCGACCCGTACCACGCCCATGTCGGCCCCACCGCACACAACGTCGAGATGAGCGCCGCGCCCAGGATCGGCGCCGGGGCCAGGCGCAGCAGATCGCGGCGCGCCCAGCCGGCCAGGCTTGTCCAATCTATCCGGCCCGGCCGGCCGAATCGCGGCCCGCTCTGGCTCGCCAGACGCGCCCCCAGACCGAATGCCATCAGCAGGATGAGCAGCCAGGTCTTGTCCGGCTCGAAGCCAAAGCTGGACGCCGGATTGCTCCAGGTCGGCGCGACGGCCAGGGCGATCAAAAGGGCGGCCGATGCCAGACTGAGCCGACCGGCCGGCGACACGCGTGAATCAGATGACGGTCGTTTCATGGCTCCTCGTCCAGAACAGTGATCTGGTCGGTCGTGTCGGCGATCAACGCCTCGGCCCAGATGCGCGCCGCTCGACCCAGTTGGCGCGCCTCGGCCACATCCTCCAACAGTTCGGCTATCGCGGCGCGCGCAGCGACCAAGTCGCCGAACTCGGCCAGCCGGCCGCTGCGGCCTTCGGCCAGCGCCTCGGGGACGCCGCCGGTGCGCCAGGCAATGCTGGGCCGGCCGCTGGCCGCCGCCTCCAGATAGACGATGCCGAATCCCTCGGCCTCGCCGCTGCGCTCATTTGGCGTCGGCAGCAACACGAACAGGTCACACGCGGCGTAGAGCGCCGGCAGATCGGCCGGCGCGACATCGCCCAAGAACTCCACGCGCCCGGCCACGCCCAACTGGCGCGCCAGAGCGGCCAGGGCAGGCCGCGCCGAGCCTTCGCCGGCCACTCGCAGGGTCACATCTGGATGAGTCTGCGCCAGGGCTGGCAGCAGCCGGATGACCTGATCCACTCCCTTGCGTGGCTCCAGCCGGGCCACACTCAGGAGAATCTGCCGGCCGGGCGGCTCCGTAGCGTTGAAATCCTCTGCCGCGATGGGCGGATAGAGGACGCGGCAGCGCTCGGTCGGCAGCCCCAGATCGAGGAGCAGCCCCCGGCTATAGCGGCTGACCGCCAGGAGCGCGCCGGCCGGCCGCAGGCAAGCCAACAGGAGCCGGCGCAGCCCGGCGCGACGCGCTGGCTTGATGACGTCATCGCCATAGACCCACACGCGATAGGGTATGCCGCGCAGCTTCCACAGCAGCCAGGCGACCGCCCCGAAGGGGAGCGCCTGGCCGCATTCGATCCAGCGGATCGGGTACGCGCGGCACAAGCGCCAGGCCAACGCCAGCGAGAAGACGAATTGAGCGATCCGCTTGAGGCCGGGCGTCGCGCTGCAGAAGGCCGGCCAGCGCGCGATGCGAAAAGGCTGCGAACTGTCGAAAACGGGGGCGTCGGGGTGCGCCGGCGCGACGACCACGATGCGGCCGGCAGCGCGGCGCGCCCGTTCGTACAGACACGCCTGAATCCC
>CAIQJD010000332.1 GCA_903872005.1 uncultured bacterium
GCGACCGTCGCGTCGGCCGGCGCGTAGACCGGCGTCCCTTCGGCCGCGCCATAGTCCCGTCCCTCGTGGAAACTGCTGACCGGCCCGTTATTGTACGAGCGGCGCTCGCCGAACATGGAAGTGACCAACAGCGCCGTCTCGGGCAGCGGCGCGGCGAAGAGGCCCTCCCAGCGGCGTGTCGGCGTGTGGCCGGCGAAGACCGCCGTGACCCGCTCCCATTCCGTCTGGACCACCTTGGGGTCGAGGAGCCAATCCTTGCCGCTGGCAGGATCCATCACGACATTGTAGGTATCGAAGACGCCGGCCGCCACATACAGGCGCAGCGTGGCTTCCCAGGTTTCGCTGACGCCGGCTGTGGCGCGCAGCCGGATCGGGTAGAAGCCCGGCGCGCCCATGGCCGGCACGCCCAGGAGCGCCCAGCCTTGTCCCGCTTCCATACGGACCGGCGCGTCGGCCCCATTGAAGCTCACCGTCAGGCTGACCGGCCGGCTCAGCGCGACGCGCAGCCCCACCGTCTGTCCCTGGATGGCCGGCCAGGGAGAGAGCGTCGCGCCGGCCAGCGGCCCGCTGGGGAGCGCGGCGTCGCCGATGCTGCTGGAGCTGAGCGTCACCGTCAGCGTCCGGCCGGCCTCAATGCGGTCGCCCGCCGCCAATCCATGGGCGGACGCCAGCGCGTTAACCTCCATGCCGTACAGGGCCGCGACGCCCGCCAGCGTCTCGCCAGCCTGCACCGTATGCGCCAAGAGCGCCTGGCGTTCGGGGATCAAGATGCGCTGGCCGGGCCGCACGAAGCTGGGATCGGGCAGGGCGTTGAGCGTCGCCAGAGTCTCCACCCGCACGCCCAGCCGGCGCGCGGCCGTCCCCAACGTCTCGCCTGGCCCCAGCGTGTAGTAAGATGGCCCGCCGGCCCAGGCGAGGCCGGCGCCGGCCAGACAGAAGAAGAGCGCCCATACGAGCGCGCTCAGGCTGCGCGCGGCCCAGTGACGCGTCCGACTCATGCTTCCTCCCAGGCGATGCGGTCGCCGAGGTGCGCCTGCTCTAACAGAGCCGGCGCCCCTTCAATGAAATAGCGCGCCGGCCGGGCCGGCGCGTAGTAGGGCCGAAAGGGTCGCGCCAGGCGCAGATCCACCACCCGCCGGCCGGCGTCGAGCCAGATGACGGCGATGGGAAAGAAGACGAAGAACATGTGGATGGAAGCGCCCAGGATGCTCTCGCGCCCCTCGTCGAAGAGCAGCGCCTCCCCTTCCCCCAGCCGGCGACGCCACATCAGCCCGCGCCCGCGCGACCAGACTGTGGCGCACAGGCGCGGCCGGCGCGCCAGGATTTGCCCGCTCGTCTCATTCAATAGCATCGGCATGCCTGCCATCCAGGAGATTCAAGATCGTCGGCGCGAGATCGGTGATGCGCGTGGCGCCGGCGAAGGCCGGCGCGGCCGGCCCCACGACCAGGAGCGGGACGGGATTCTCGGTGTGCGTCTGGCGCCGCTCGTCCTCGAAGTTGCCGTGATCGCTGCTCACGATCAGCGTATCGGCCGGCCCCAGCGCCCCTGCCAGCCCGCACAAGAAGCGATCCAGCGTCGCCACCAGCCAACGCGCGGTGTAGGGGAGCCGGCGATGGCCCACCCAATCGGTCAGGAAGCTCTCGTACAGGATCAGATCGTTGCGCTCTCCCAGGCCGGCCAGGATCGCGCCGGCGGCTTCTGGCCGGCGGTAAGGATAGGCGTGTCCCAGCCGCGCCCGCAGCGTCGAATGGGTGATGTCCCAGTAGACGGCGTGGCCGGCCTGCAAATCGTCGAAGCTGCGAAAGGGCAGGCCGGCGGCCATGTTTGTCAGCGTCGTGGCGCTGTGGCGCAGGCGCTTTTCGGCCACATATTGCCAGTACAGGTCGTTATAGGCGTTGGCGAAGGTCGCCGTGTGGCCGGCCTGCGCCGCCAGCTTCAAGAAGCTGCGCTCGGCGATGACTTCGCGCAGCCGGGCATTGGGAAAGGCCGTCAGATGCTCGCCCAGCAGGGCCGGCGCGTTGACGCCGGTGAAGAGCGCCGTCTGGCCGGTGGCGCTCTGTGGCGCGCCGGCGATGCCCAGGCCGGCATCCAGGCCGCGCAGCAGCAGGCGCGAGCCGGATTGGGCGGCAGCCTGCGTCAGCGGCGCGCCCAACAGCCGGCCCAAGAAGGGCGCCGGCCGGGTCCAGAACGGGTTGTGCGCGGCCGGCTCGCCCAGGCCGCAGCCATCCAGAAAGACGAAGATCAGCGCCAAAGTCGCTACGCCAGCTTATACCCGATCATCCGCAGGAAGCCTTTGCGCTTCGCCACATCAGCCTCGGTTTCAATACCTGTGGTCGCCATGCCATCAATCACGCCGAGGATGCCGCGCCCCAGGTCGCTCTCGGCGACGATGACCTGGGCTGGATTGGCAGTGGCGCAGAAGATGCGGCAGACTTCGGGAGCCATCTTCACCGCGTTGAGGACGTTGATCGGATACGCGTTGCGGAGGAACAAGATGAAGGTATGGCCGGCCGCCAGAGCCATGCCATTCTGCTGCGCCAGGGCGATCATCTCATCGTCGGTGCCGGCGACGCGCAAAAGCGCCGGCCCCGAAGCCTCACAGAAGGCCAGGCCGAACTTGATCCCCGGCACGGCGCTGACCAGGATCTCATGCAGGTCTTCGACAGTCTTGATGAAATGCGATTGCCCCAGAATGAAATTGACGTCTTCGGGCTTCTGGATGGTCACCAGATGGAGTTCCATGCGACCTCCTCCCAGCATCAGGCAGGGTAATGTGGCCCCATTGTACCATATTGGGACAGGTTTGCAACGATGAGCGGAGGCCGCCGCTTGCCGGTTTGACTTTTCCTGCCTCATAGCGTACATTTATGGCGCATATTGGATACATGTTTGTCTGAGAGGAGCGCATCTGTGACGAAAATTGCCATCAGCGGCAAGGGCGGCGTCGGCAAGACCACCCTGGCCGGCTTGCTCGCTAATATCTACGCGCAGCGCGGCCAGCAGGTGATTGCCATTGACGCCGACCCGGACGCCAATCTCGCTTCGGCGCTGGGCTTTTCGCCGGCCGCCGTCGCCAGGATCGTCCCCATCTCTGAGATGAAAGAACTCATCGAAGAGCGCACCGGCGCGAAGATCGGCGGCTACGGGGCCATGTTCAAGATCAACCCGCGCGTGGACGATATTCCCGACGAGTATTCCATCAAGGAGCGCGGCATCCGTCTCCTGGTCATGGGCACCGTGGAAAAGGGCGGCTCCGGCTGCGTCTGTCCAGAGAGCATCATGCTCAAGACCCTGGTGACGCACTTGCTGCTGCGCCGCGACGAAGTGCTGATCATGGATATGGAAGCAGGCATCGAGCATCTGGGGCGCGCCACCGCCGGCGCTGTGGATGCCTTCATCGTGGTCGTGGAGCCGGGGCAGCGCAGCATCCAGACGGCCCGCACCGTCGCCAAGCTGGCCGGCGATCTGGGCGTCAAGAACGTCTTCGTCGTCGCCAACAAGGTGCGGAACGAGGCCGATCGCGAGTTCGTGCGCGACCAGTTGGCGGACATGCGCGTGTTGGGCTACTTGCCGGCCAGCAGCAAGGCCATCGAGGCGGATCTGGCCGGCGTAACGGTGTTCGATATTGACCCCGCCCTGGTGGGCGAAGCCGAACGCATCGCCGATCAACTGGAACAACTGCGCCGATAGCAGCCATCTCAGGCGGCGAGGAGGTAGACATGCCGAAGTCTGTCAACCGTGTGCCAAGCGGCGTCCCAGAGCTGGACAAGATGTTGGATGGCGGCTTCCTGCCTGGCACAAGCATCCTCATTCAGGGCGCGCCCGGCGTCGGCAAGACGACGCTGGGGCTGCAATTCCTGTATGAAGGCGCCACACGTTACGGCGAGACGGGCCTCTTCATCACCTTTGAGGAATTCCCCGCCGCCCTCTATCGCGATGCCCTTTCCCTGGGCTGGAATTTGCGCGCCCTGGAGGAGCAACAGCGCCTCCGCATCGTCTTCACGTCGCCCGAAGTGCTGCTGGCCGGCTTGCAGGCCACCGACAGCCCGATCACCGACCTGATCCAGGGCTGGAATATCAAGCGCGCGGTGCTGGATACCGTGACCGCGTTCCAGCATGTCACCGACGACCCGGTGCGCCTGCGCGACGTCTACAACAATCTGGTCAACGGGTTGAAACGCGAGGGATTGACTTCACTCTTGACCTGCGAAGACCACGTGCAGAGCGTGTCGCTCTACGAACAGGGGAAGCTAGGTTTCGTGGCCGATGGCATCATCCTGATGCGCTACGTCGAAGTCAACAGCGCCATGCAGAAGGCCATCACGATCCTCAAGATGCGCGGCGTCAATCATGAGCGCAGCATCCGGCGCGTGGAAATCACCCCCGGCGGCATTCAAATCAAGGAGCCATTCCCCAACCTGGAAGGCATTCTCACCGGAAATTCCCATCAGCGCAGCCGCTAAACGCGGAACGTCCGCGCGGCTCGATGAAGCCGCGCGGACGTTCTGTGGCGCGCCGCCGGCCGGCTCACGCTTCCTCTGCTTCTAACTCATCGGCCGCATCTGCTGCTTCCACCGCTTCCGCCGCATCTGCTGTTTCTGCCGCTTTCGCCCCTTCTGCCTGGGCTTTCTCTTGTCCGTCGCGCTGCGGATGCGCCAGGCGGTATCCAATGCCATGCTCGTTGACGAAGTAGATGGGACGTCGGGGATTCGGCTCAATTTTGAGGCGCAGGTAGCGCACGTAGGTCTTCACATACGCCTCGCCGTGCGCCCCAGAGCTTATGCCCCACACCCGATACAGCAAATACTCATGCGTGAGGACTTGATTCTGCTGCCGCACGAAACATGCCAACAGGTTCAGCTCTTGGGGTGTGAAGTGAAGCGGCCGGCCTTCAAACGTGAAGACATGCGTCTCCAGGTCCAAGACCAAATGCCCGTCGTCATATCGAGTAGAAGGGCGCCCTTGCGCGCCGCTGCCCCCGAAGCCGACATGTTTCAGAATATTCGCGATACGCAGCAACAGCTCTTGCTGCTCGAAGGGTTTGCTGAGATAGTCGTCCGCGCCCATGCTCAGGCCGCGGATACGATACTCCGGCTCACGCATGGCCGTCAACATCAAGATCGGAACTTCGCTGATTTCGCGGATATGCTGGCAGACTTGCCACCCATTCATGTCCGGCATCATCACATCCAGGATGATGAGGTCCGGGTGCTGTTCATGGAAGATACTCAGCGCATCAGCGCCGTTATCTGCGCACGTGACCGCGTAGCCGGCCGCGCTGAGACTGATCTGCAATGTCCGCAGCAGCGCCCTGTTATCATCCACGACGAGCAATCTGGCGCGTGTTTCCATACACCCCCCTACCATGCGCCCGGCGCGCGATTTCCGGCCGCCCGATTCCGGCAAACGCGGCGCGTTTGTCAGGACGCGCATTGTAGCATATCCTGCCCCTTCTCACAAGCAACTCAGCGCCATGGCAGATCATGCTCCGGTATGCAGGGATAGTTCACGATCGGGGGCAGCTATGGTATACTGTGTAGCATGGCGTATGGAACACGGGATGTCTCTGCGGTTGAGATGTCCCGCGGACGCCAGGATACGTAGCCGACTTCTCGCTTGAGAACAGGGAATCTACGATGCCTACTCTACTCACTCCTCGCGTCGCGGTCGTCACCGGGGCGACCAGCGGCATCGGGCAGGCGGCCTGCAACGTCACCACCTGTGACGGACGGAAGTTGCTCACGCCGAAGAATCGCACCTTGCCCGCGTCCTGCAACATGGCGAACGCGCCGGCGACGA
>CAIQJD010000333.1 GCA_903872005.1 uncultured bacterium
CTCTATCAGACCGACGGCCGGCTGGATGCGTTCGTCCATTCCATCGGCACCGGCGGCACCCTGGGCGGGGTCTCGCGCGTCCTGAAACAAGCCATCCCGGACATCAAGATCTACGGCGTGGAGCCTGAAGCCGGCGCCCTGGAAGCGAAGGGCAAGCGCGGCTTGCACCGCCAGCAGGGCATCGGCGACGGCCAACCGGTGCGCTTCCTGGACCGATCGCTCATTGACGGCTTCCTGACTGTCACCGACGAAGAAGCGTACGATACCGCCCGCCGGCTGGCGCGCGAGGAAGGCATCCTCGCCGGCGTCTCCAGCGGCACTTCCACCCACGGCGCGTTGCAAGTCGCGCGCATGTTGGGCGCAGGGAAGCGCGTGCTGTGCATCCTGGCGGATACGGGCGAGCGATACCTTGAGACGGACCTATGGGAGTACTGAGCTTGGACATGGTAGCCACACAGGAGACACGAGATGGTCAGTAGTATCACGAAGCTAAGAGGCTCGGTCAATGAGGTCACGCTCAATCCCCTCGGGCCGGCCGTCGCCATTGGCGGAATGGCGTCTCTTGACGAGACGCAGCAGAGCAAGCTGTCGAACAATCAGGCCGGCTTCGCCGCCATTCGCCAGGAAGCCGTCGCTCTGGCGCAAGCCGGCGCCGGCATCATCGAAGTCCGCGCCGACCGACTGGCCGGCGACGAAACGGCCAATCTGCCGGCGCTGGTCGAATTGATCGGGCGCGCCGTTCCGACGCCTCTCTGCATTGGGGCCGAAGACCCCAAGGCACTGGACGCCGCGCTGGCCGTCTGCCCGGGCAAGCCGGTCGTCTACCTGATCCACCAGCACACGGCCAACTGGCCGGAGTTCCTGAGCATTGCCCAGAAACGCGGCGCGGCCGTCATCGTCCAGGCGCTCGAACCCAATGGCCTGCCGGCGCCCTTTGAAGCGCGTGTCGAGACGGCGCGACGCATCTTGCGTGAGAGCATTTCCAAAGGCGTCGCCCGAGACGACGTCATCGTAGACCCGGTCATCACCGCCAGCGCGGCGGACGAAACCGCCGCGTTCGTCGCCCTGCGGACGGCGACGCGCGTGGCGCAGCTCGATGGCATCAATCTCACGCTCCGCATCCAGGCGGCCGTGACCGGCTTGCCGCATGGCGAGACCATCGCCGCGCAGATCATCGCGCGCGCGCTGGCGGCCGGCGTCACTTGCCCCATCGTCGCTTCGCCGGCGCAGTTGCGCTCCGTCCTGTTCGCCGACCTCCTGCAGGGCCGGCCCGGTGTGCTCAAGAAGATTCTGGATACGGAACGCGGGCAATAAGCCCGCCGCGCGATCCCGCCGAGCGGCAGGAAGCGTTTCCAGGCTTACGGGAGCCGGGGAGCGACTCCTGCCGCGAGGCGCGATCATCTGTTGGATAGAAAGCGGCTGAGTGGTGAAGAGACATCTGCGGGCTTTGACCATGAGTTCGCCGGTTGCAGGCCACGTGATGGCGAACGGCTTTGCCGGCCGCCTGCACAGCGTGTTTCGCCGCGCCCTCAATCTGGTCGCCGCCGGGCCTCTCATCACCATTGCTGATGCTCGCCTGGGAGAACTCCCCAACGGCCTGCACGTGAGCCTCGAACCCGATTTCTCATTTCTCGGCGCCGCTCTGCGCCCCGATATGCCCATCCGGGGGAATGGCTCGCGGCTTGAAATTGCCGGCAGCGATCTGGTCATTGACCTGGCGGATGCCACGATCTTCCCTGCGCAGCGAGTTGTCGCCGGCCCGCTCCTTCCCTGGGGGGCGCGCCTGGCGCGTCTGCGCGCTGCCCAGGTCGCCGGCGCCAGGTTGGCGTCGCCGCAGGGATTGGGGCCGCTCTGGCCGCACGTGGAGGCGCTGGTCTCGGCCGAGACGCTCCGCCTGGAGCCAGGCCCGTCCGACCCGCTCTGTCGCGCCGCGCAGCCAGCAGTGTGGGCGCTGGCCGGCAGCCTACGAGGATGCGACGCGCAGCAGGCGCGCTCGGCCGCCGAGCAGCTCGCCGGACTCGGCTACGGACTCACGCCCTCTGGTGATGACCTGCTCACCGGCTTCGCCGGCGCGCTGGCGCTCCTGGGGGAGCATATCCCGGCCGGGCCGTCGCTCGCCGCCCTCGTGCCCGCCATCGTCGCGGCCGGGCGCGAGCGCACGAACATCATCGCCTACACGTACCTGGAGGCAGCGTCGCGTGGCGAGATCAGCAGCGTCTTGCACCGCTACCTCTCGGCTCTCGTTACGGACGCGGAGCCAGGCATTGAGACGGCCACTCGGAACCTTTTCGCCGTCGGAGGGACATCCGGGATGGAGCTGGCGCTGGGCGCGCTCATGGGGGCGTGGGCGCTCGTCCGCTCGGCGTGCTCGCACGCGCCGGCCTCAGCCGTCGCCGCGCCTCTGACGTCCCAACCGTCTCCTGTTCTGGCACCCGCCGGCGTTGGAGCAGCAGCATGGCAGTAGTGGTAGAAGCCAGCGACGCCCTCGCGGCGCGCATCCCGTCGGGGCTGGCGTTGGAGGATGTCCGCACGGTGGCCGAGGTCATCGTGCGCCTGAACCTTTCAGGGCAGCGGGGGCTGATCATTCTCGTCAACCATCGGCTCGCTGGTTGGGATACCGAGCTGAAGGCCGGCGATGTCGTGCAGATCATCCCCACGATTGCCGGCGGATAGAGGCGGCCGCAGCCGGCGAGCGCCGGGACGCCCGTTTTGCTCACGGAGTTCACTCTACACCATCGTTCTGGAGGGCCTATGTTCTGGAAGTTCTTGCTGGCGCTGTTGCCCATTCTGGTTGTGCTGGTCTTGATGATCAAGTTCCGCTGGGGCGGGGCCAAAGCCGGCCCCGTTGGCTGGCTCACGGCGCTGGTCGTCGCCATCGTCTTCTTCGGAGCCGGGCCGAGCCTGCTCGCCTACTCGCAGATGCGCGCCCTGTTCATGACGCTCTATGTGCTCTACGTCGTGTGGATGGCCCTGATCCTGTACAACACCGTCCTGGACGCCGGCGTCATCGCCGCCATCGGCCAGCAGTTCATTCGCGTCACCGAAGATCGCGTGTTGCAACTCCTGCTGCTGGGCTGGGTCTTCAGCAGCTTCTTGCAGGGAGTCGCCGGCTATGGCGTGCCCATCGCCGTTGTGGCGCCGCTCCTCATCACGTTGGGCTTCGAGCCGGTGACCTCGGTCGCGGTGGTCGCCATCGGCCATGCCTGGTCGGTGACTTTCGGCAGCATGGCGGCGTCTTTCAACGCGCTGATTGCCGCCAGTGGTCTGTCCGGCGCTACCCTCGCGCCGGCGTCGGCCGCGCTGCTCGGCTTCTGCTGCTACGCCTGCGCCATGGCTGCGGTCTATACCTATGGCGGCTTCAAGGCGCTGCGCCACAGCATCCCGGCGATCTTGTTGATCGGGACGGTCATGGCCGGGGTCCAGTACGGCCTGGCCGTGAGCGGCCTGTGGAATATCGCGGCCTTCGTGGCCGGCCTCGTCGGTCTGGGCGCGAC
>CAIQJD010000334.1 GCA_903872005.1 uncultured bacterium
CGCCGAGCTGCGCGCGGCCGTCGAAGTCGCCCATCGGCAGGGCAAACGCGTCTGCGCCCACGCCCATTCCGTCTCGGCCATCCGCAACTGTCTGGACGCCGGCATTGACACCCTGGAGCATGTCACCTGGATCACGTCAGATAAGCCGCGCATCCAGGGGGATCTGGTGCAGCGGATGGCGCACGCCGGAACCTGGATCATCCCCACCATCACCTGCTATCGCAATCCGGTGCAGGCCAACATCCCCAAGACCTTCATCAAGAAGATCGGCATGGCCGGCCTGGACTTCGTCAATCTGCACCAGCGCCAGACGCGGCGCATGCTCGACGCCGGCGTGCGGATCGCCGGCGGCACCGATGGCGTGCAGGTCGGCGTGGGGCCGGCCGACATTGCCGACGAGGCGACCTATCTGGGCGAGGCGGCCGGCTCGGCCGAGTATGGCCTGCGCGCCGTGACCGGTCTGGCCGCGGCGGCCCTGGGCCTGGAAGGCGACCGCGGCGTCATCGCCGCCGGCCGGCGCGCTGACCTGCTGCTCTTCGCCGGCGACCCGCTGCAAGACATGCGCGCCCTGCGCCGCGTCGTCAAGGTCTTCAAGGACGGCCAACCCATCGCGTCGTAAACCCTGAAGGTCTTCAAGACTCTCAAAGTTTCCCGAACCCGTTGACACAGGAGACTCCTCCCATGACAGCACCCATCATTGACCTCCGCAGCGACACCTTGAGCCTGCCTACGGCCGAGATGCTGGCGGCCATGACGGCCGCCCCACTGGGCGACGATTCGCGCGACGGCGACCCGACCGTGTTGGAGCTGGAAAGCCTGGCGGCCGAGCTGACCGGCAAAGCGGCGGCCCTGCTGACCCCCAGCGGCACCATGTCCAACCTGATCGCCATGCGTACGCACTGCGAGCCGGGCGCGTCGGTCGTCCTGGAAAGCAACGCCCACATCTATAACGCCGAATTCAGCGGCCTTTCGGCCGGCTGCGGGCTGCTGGCCCTGGCCGTCCCCGGCCGGCTGGGCGCGCCCGACCCCGACGCCCTGAAGGTCGCCATCAAGAAGGCCCACGCGGCCTTTCCGGCGCGCGGCCTGCTCTGCCTGGAGAATACCCACAACGGCGCCGGCGGGACGGTCCTCTCCATCGAGCACAGCGAGCGCTGCGCCGAGCTGGCCCGTGCGGCCGGCCTGCGCGTCCATCTCGATGGGGCGCGCATCTTCAATGCGGCCGTGGTGCTGGGCCGGCCGGCGGCCGATCTGGCGCGCTGCGCCGATTCGGTCTGCTTCTGCCTCTCCAAAGGGCTGTGCGCGCCCATCGGCTCGATGCTGTGCGGCGACAAGGAGTATATCGCCCGGGCGCGCCAGGTGCGGCGCATGTTCGGCGGCGCGATGCGCCAGGCCGGCGTCATCGCCGCGCCCGGCCTGATCGGCCTACGCACGGGGATTGCGCGGCTGGCCGAAGACCATGCCAACGCCCGCCGGCTGGGCGAGGCGCTGGCCCCCCTGGCCGGCCTGAGCATCAACCTGGAATCGGTGCAGACCAACATGGTGCGCGCCGACGTCCGGGCGCTGGGAACCGATGGCGCGACCTTCGCCAAACATCTGGCCGGGCGCGGCGTGCGCTGCCTGCCCGACCTGGGCACGGGCATCCGCTTCGTGACCTATCGGGACATCACGCCGGCCGAGATCACCCGCGCCATCCCGATCATCGTCGAGACCGTCGCGGCGCGCCCCTGGGCGTAGACCGCTCCCCAATCCCCGGCCCCTTTCCCCACTCCATATACGGAGAGGGGAAAGGGGTTGGGGTTAGGGGCGTGGTACGCCGGCCGCGTATCTCGCGGAAGGGAAAATGTCATCTCCATGAGTCTCCCGCTGCGACGCTTCTGGCCGCGCCTGGCGCAGGATCGCGGCGTCGTCTGGAGCATCGTCTGTAGCTCTTCCAATACCGTCTTCGCCTACCTGGCGATGACCTACTCGCCGGTGGTCATCCTCTTCCTGGGCGAGCTGGGCCTGAGCAAGACGCAAATCGGCGCGATCAGCTCGCTCTTGCCCTTCAGCGGACTGCTGGCGCTCTTCGTCGCGCCGGCCGTCATGCGCTGGGGCCTCAAGCGCACCTTCGTCGCCTTCTGGACCATCCGCAAGTTCATCATGCTCCTGCTGGTCTTCACCCCCTGGGTGCTGGCGCGCGGCGGGGTCGGCGCGGCGTTCCTCTATTTTGCCGGCATCGTCGCGGCCTTCGCTGCCTGCCGCGCCATCAGCGAGACGGCCTACAACCCCTGGTCCCTGGAGTTCGTCCCCAACGCCATCCGCGGCCAGTACGGAGACATCTCGCAGATCGGCAGCACCGTAGCCAACTTCATCGGCGTCGGCATCGCCGGCTTCGTGATGGGGCGGGTCGCCGGCCTGGACAAATACGTCATCCTCATCCTCATCGGCGTCGCCTTCGGCCTGGGCAGCGCCCTGGCGGCCACGCGCATCCCGCGCGAGACCGCGACCGGCGCGACCGGCGCGGCGCGGGCGCACTTCCGCGCCATGCGCGAGGCGCTGCGCCACGCCGACTATCTCCTCTATCTGGCCGGCTATGGCGTGACCCTGTTGGCCTCCGCGGTCTCGACCTTCCTGCCCCTCTTCATGAAAGAACAGATCGGCCTCAGCGATCAGGCGGTGGTCAGCCTGCAAACCGGCTCGCTCCTGGGGAGCCTCCTCTTCGGCTATCTGTGGGGCTGGCTGGCGGATCGCTACGGCGGCCGGCGGGTGGCGCTGCCGAACCTGGTCGTGCGGATGTTGCTGCCGGTCGGCTGGCTCTGCATGCCGCGCCACAGCGCGGCCAGCCTGCCGGCCGCGCTCGCCATCGCCTTCTTCGATGGGGCCAGCAGCATGGGCTTCCACATCGGCGCGACGCGGCTCCTGTACGTGCAGATCATCGCGCCGGCGCAGAAGACCTCCTACCTGGCGGTGCATTACGCCTGGATCGGGGTCATCGGCGGCATCGCGCCGCTGATCGCCGGCCGCGTCCTGGACGCGCTGGCCGGCGTCCAGGGACATTGGGGCTTCCTGGCGCTGGACGCCTACACCTTCCTGTTCCTCGGCTGGACGACGCTCTTCGGCCTCAGCCTCTTCCTCTTCGGCCGGGTGCAATCCGACCGCGGCGCGGCCCGCCGCGAAGGAGCCGGCGCATGATGGGTCTCACCTGGCGGCGCATCTGGCCGCACAGCCCCCAGGAACGCGGCGTCTTCTGGAGCCTGGCCTCCGACTTCGCCAATTCGGTCTTCGGCTACCTGGCGATGACCTACTCGCCGGTGGTCATCCTCTTCTTGAGCGAGCTGGGCTTGAGCAAGACGCAGATCGGCAGCATCGGGTCCCTGCTCCCCTTTTCGGGCCTGCTGGCGCTCTTCATGGCGCCGGTCGTGGCGCGCTGGGGCCTCAAGCGCACCTATCTCACCTGTTGGGGCATCCGCAAGGGCGTGACGCTGCTGCTGGTCTGCACGCCCTGGGTGCTGGCGCGCGGCGGGGTGAATACGGCCTTCGCCGGCGTGGCCGGCGTCATCTTCGTCTTCGCCATCTGCCGCGCCATCGGCGAGACGGCCTATAACCCCTGGTCGGTGGACTTCGTCCCCAGCGCCATCCGCGGCAAATATGGCGCGCTGGTGCAGGTCATCAGCACGCTGGGCAACCTGTGCGCGGTGGGCGTGGCGGCCTTCGTCATGGGTCGGGTCGCCGGCCTGGATAAATACGTCATCCTGATCGTCGTGGGCGTCGTCTTCGGCGTCATCAGCGTCTGGTGGGCCTCCAACATCCCGCGCGAGACCTCGGCCGGCGTGGCCGGCGGGTCGCGGGCGCACTTCCGCACCATGCTGGGCGGGCTGCGTAACGCCGACTTCCTGCGCTACCTGGCCGGCTACGGCCTGACCCTGCTGGCCGCCGCCGTCACGACCTTCTTGCCCCTCTTCCTGAAAGAGAAAGTCGGACTGAGCGCGTCCGCCGTAGTCACCTTGCAGACCGGCACGCTCCTCGGCACGCTGATCTCCGGCTTCCTGTGGGGCTGGCTGGCGGATCGCTACGGCAGCCGGCCGGTCATCTTCATCAGCCTGATCCTGCGGGCGCTGACGCCGCTCTGCTGGCTCTTCATGCCACGCCACAGCGCGGCCAGCCTCCTCGTCGGGGAGGCCATCGCCTTCCTCGACGGGGCGTCCAGGATTGGCTTCGTGGTGGGCGCCGGCCGGCTCCTTTATGTGCGGATCGTCCCGCCGGCGCAGAAGACCTCCTACCTGGCGCTCTACTACTCCTGGATCGGCCTGACCGGCGGGATTGCCCCGCTGGCCGGCGGCCGCATCCTGGATGCCCTGGCCGGGGTGGGCGGGCGTTGGGGCGTCTTGATCCTCGACGCGTATACCTATCTGTTCCTGGCCGGCGCGGCGCTCTTCAGCCTCAGTCTGTTCCTCTTCAGCCGCGTGCAATCCGACCGCGGCTCGGCGCGGCGCGAGGGAGGCGCAACATGATCCAGGCGAACCGATTGCTCCAGCGCCTTCTGCCGCGCACCCCGCAGGAACGCGGCGTCTTCTGGAGCATCGTCGGCGGCTGCGGCAACTCGATCTTCGTGAACCTGGCGATTGCCTGCTCGTCAGTGGGCATCCTCTTCATGGGCGATCTGGGCATGAGCAAGACGCAGATCGGCGCGATTAACTCGTTGCTGCCCTTCTTCGGCCTGCTGGCGCTCGTCGTCGCGCCGGCCGTCACGCGTTGGGGTCTCAAGCGCACCTACCTCTTCTTCTTCACGATTCGCAAGGCCGTTACGCTGCTCATGGCCTTCACGCCCTGGGTGCTGGCGCAGGGCGGGACCAGGGCGGCTTTCCTCTATATCGTCGGCATCGTGGCCGTCTTCGCCGCCTGCCGCGCCATCGGCGAGACGGCGGTCTATCCCTGGTCGCAGGAGTTCGTGCCCAACGCCATCCGCGGCCAGTACGCCGCCGTGTCGCAGGTGACCAGCACCATCGCGACGCTTCTCGCCGTGGGGTTCGCCAGTCTGGTGATGGCGCGCGTGGCCGGCTGGGACAAATACGTCATCCTCATCATCGTGGGCGTCATCTTCGGCTTCTTGAGCGTCTGGTGGGCAGTCTTCATCCCGAAGGAGACGGCCGTGGAGAGCGCCGGCAGCTCTGGGGCGCACTTCCGCGTCATGGGTGAGGCGCTGCGTAACCCGGACTATGCGCGCTACCTGGCCGGCTTCGGCCTGACCATTCTCGCCTCGGCCGTCACGTCCTTCATGCCGCTCTTCATGAAAGAACAGGTCGGCCTCAGCCCCCAGGCGGTGGTTGGCCTGCAAACCGGCGCGTTACTGGGGAGCGTCTTCTTCAGTTATCTGTGGGGCTGGATGGCCGACCGCTATGGCGGCAAACGGCCGATGCTCATCGGCCTGGCGGTGCGCCTCTGCGTGCCGCTCTGCTGGCTGCTGATGCCGCGTCAAAGCGCCGCCAGCCTGGCTGTGGCGCAGGC
>CAIQJD010000335.1 GCA_903872005.1 uncultured bacterium
CCCGCAGGCTGCGAGCCTGCGGGAGGTTGGGCCATCCCACACGTCCCTACAGCTTCAGGCGCGCCGCGATGCAGTCGCCCATCTCGCGTGTGCCAATGAAGGCCGCGCCGGCCGGCGCGATATCCGCCGTGCGATAGCCCTCATCCAGCGCATTCTCGACAGCCCGCTCGATGGCTGCCGCCTCGACTTCCAGCCCCAACGAATGGCGCAACAGAAGCGCCACGCTCAGGATCGTCCCGATGGGGTTGGCGCGATTCAGGCCGGCGTACTTCGGCGCAGAGCCGTGAATCGGCTCATACAGGCCGCGCTTCCCATCGCCCAGCGAGGCCGAGGGCAGCATGCCCATGGAGCCGGCCAGCATGGACGCTTCGTCCGTCAAGATGTCGCCGAACATATTCTCGGTGACCAGGACATCGAAGCTGCTCGGCCGGCGAATCAGCGCCATGGAACAAGCATCCACCAGGACGTGATCCAGCTCGATGTCGGGATACTCTTTGGCGACCTCGACCACCACTTCGCGCCACAGCCGCGAGCTTTCCAGCACGTTGGCCTTGTCCACCGAAGTGATTTTCTTGCGCCGGCCCCGCGCCAGCTTGAAGGCCACGTGCGCCACGCGACGCACTTCCGGCTCCGTGTACGACAGGGTATCCACGGCCCAGCGCTGGCCGTCCTCGCCGCGCCCGCGCCCCTTGGGCGTCCCGAAGTAGACGCCGCCGGTCAGCTCGCGCACGAAGATCAGGTCCGTGCCTTGCAGCACTTCGGGTTTGATGGCCGAGCCGGCGATCAGGCTGGGCAGCACCTTGACCGGCCGCAAGTTGGCGTAGACGCCCATCGCCTTCCGCATCGCCAGGAGACCCTGCTCCGGGCGCACCGGCAGCGACGGATCGTCGTACTTGGGATCTCCCACCGCGCCCAGGAGCACCGCATCGCAGGCGCCGATGGCCTCCAGGGTTGCCGGCGGAAGCGGCGAGCCGGTCTTGTCAATCGCCACGCCGCCAATCAGCTCTTCGCGCAGACTGAACTGGTGGCCGCGCGCCTTCTCGACGGCGCGCAGGACTTTGACGCCCTCGGCAAAGACATCGGGGCCGATGCCATCGCCGGGGAGGAGAGTGAGCGTCGCTTTCATGCCGCGGCTCCTTTCTGGGGGCCTTCCAGGCCCAGGTCGCGCCGCGTCTTTTCCACCAGCCCGCCGGCGGCGATGATTTCCAGGATGAACGGCGGATACGGCTCGGCCGCGAAGGTCTGGCCGCTATCCTCGTCCATGATGACGCCGCGCCCCAGGTCAATGCTGACCCGATGGCCGGCTTGGATGGCCTGCGCCGCCGCCGGGGCTTCCAGGATCGGCAGGCCGATATTGATGGCGTTGCGGTAGAAGATGCGCGCGAAGCTCTCGGCAATCACCGCCGAGACGCCGGCGCCCTTGATCGCCAGCGGCGCGTGTTCCCGCGAGCTGCCACAGCCGAAGTTCTTGCCGGCAACAAAGATGTCGCCGGCCTGGACGCGGCCGGCCAATGTGGCGTCCAGGTCTTCCATCAGGTAGACGGCCAGGTCCTTGGCGGTCGAGACGTTCAGCCGGCGCGCCGGCACGATCAGGTCCGTGTCCACGTTATCGCCGAAAACCCAGGCGGTCCCTTGCAGCTTCATGTGTTCCGCCTCCTCATAGCTCGTCCGGGCCGGCCAGCCGGCCCAAGACGGCGCTGGCCGCGGCGATAGCCGGGTTCGCCAGATAGACTTCGCTGGTGCGGTCGCCCATACGCCCGACGAAGTTGCGGTTGGTCGTCGAGACGCAGCGCTCGCCGGCCGCCAGAATGCCCGTATGTCCGCCGAGGCAGGGGCCGCACGTGGGCGTGCTGACCGCCACGCCGGCGTCTATCAGCGCCTCGGCCACCCCCTCGCGGATCATCTGCTTCATCACTTCTTGCGAGCCGGGGAGGACGATGCAGCGCACGTGCGGATGTACCTGCCGGCCCTTCAAGATCTGCGCTGCCAGGAGCATATCGCTCCAGCGGCCATTGGTGCAGCTCCCGATGATGGCCTGGTCAATGGAGACCTGCCCCACCTGGCTGATGGGCCGCGTGTTGCTGGGCAGATGCGGGAAGGCCACCTGCGGCTCCAGCTTGCTCACATCAATCTCGATGGTCTGGGCGAAGGTCGCGTCCGGGTCGCTGGCGAGCGTCGGATAGTCGCGCTTCAGCCGGCCGGCCAGATAGCCGCGCGTCACGTCGTCCACGGCAAAGAGGCCGGCTTTGCCGCCGGCTTCAATCGCCATGTTCGACATCGTCAGGCGGTCGTCCATGGGCAGGCCGGCGATGGCCGGCCCCGTGAACTCCATCGCCATATAGCGCGCCCCTTCCACACCGATCAGACCAATGGTATAGAGGATCAGGTCTTTGCCGCCCACCCACGGCCGGCGCTGGCCGGTGTAGACCAGGCGCAGCGTCGCCGGGACCTTCATCCAGATGCGGCCGGTCGCCATGGCGACCGCGATGTCGGTAGAACCCATGCCGGTGGCGAAGGCAGACAAGGCCCCGTAGGTGCAGGTGTGCGAGTCCGCGCCGACCACCACGTCGCCCGGCGCGACCAGCCCTTGCTCCGGCAGCAAGACATGCTCGATCCCCATGCGGCCCACCTCGAAGTAGTGGGCCAGCTCTTGCCGGCGGGCAAAGACGCGCATCTGCTGGCACTGCTCCGCCGACTTGATGTCCTTATTGGGGGCAAAGTGATCGGGCACCAGGACGACTTTGTCCTGGTCGAACACCTTGTCCACCCCGATACGCTCGAACTCGCGGATGGCGATGGGCGCGGTGATGTCGTTCGCCAGCGCCAGATCTACCGGCGCATCCACCAGTTGGCCGGCATGCACCGCCTGCCCCACACGCCGGCTGAGAATCTTTTCGGCAAGTGTCTGGCCCATGCGTTACTTCAAGTCCTCCTGGCGCATCACGCCGATGCCCCAATAGTCATTGACGTGGGCCGAGCCATGCTTGGCATGCATCTCATCCAGCGACCGTTGCACATCTTCCTGGCTGGCCTTGCGCGTGGCGCGCGACTGTTGCTTGGCCGCCAACATACGGTTGATGGCGAAGAGATAGGCTTTGGCGCTGGCCGTGATGACATCGGTGTCGGCGCCGCGTCCCATGAAGTAGCGCGACACGGTCTGCTCGCCATTATTGACCGGGATGTCGGCGCGGATGCGCGTCGTCACCTTGCCCAGAGCGTCCATGCCGGTGGTGATGGCCTGGACCACATACTCCAACAACTCGATCTTCTCGCCGATGATGGCGTCAATCGCTTTGAACGCCGAGTCCACCGGCCCGTTGCCGATGGCCGTGTAGCACGTGCTCTTGCCATCCACCCCTTGCAAACAGACGGTCGCCGTCGGCAAAACGCCGCTGCCGCAAACGACCTGCAGCCGTTCCAGCTCGTAGGTCTCGAACAGGAAGGGCCACGTTTCGCCGGAGACGATGGCCTCCAGGTCGCGGTCGTCCACCACCGACTTCTTGTCGGCCACGTCCAGGAAGCGCTGATAGACGCGCTCGAACTCCTGCTCTTCGAGCACGAAGCCCAGCTCTTCCAGGCGATGGCGCAGGCCATGCCGGCCGGAGCGCGCCGAAAGGACGATCTCTGACACCGGCACGCCGATGTCTTCGGGATTGATGATCTCGTAGGTGCTGCGCTCTTTGAGCGCGCCATCTTGATGGATGCCCGACGAGTGCGCGAAAGCGTTCCCACCGACGATGGCCTTGTTGGGCGGCACGATGAAGCCGGTCAGATCGCTGACCAGCCGGCTGGCCGGATAGATCATCTTCGTGTTGATGTTGGTAGTGAAATGGAAGAGGTCCTTGCGCGTGCGGAGCGCCATGACCACTTCTTCGAGGGACGTATTGCCGGCGCGCTCGCCAATGCCGTTGATCGTGACTTCAGCCTGGCGCGCTCCGTTGAGGATCGCCGCCAGCGTGTTCGCCGTCGCCAGCCCCAGGTCATTGTGGCAGTGCGCCGAAATCGTCGCCTTGTGGATGTTCGGCACATGCTCGCACAACGAGCGGATCAGCGCGCCCCACTCTTCGGGCGTGGTATAGCCGGTCGTGTCAGGGATATTGACGACGGTTGCGCCGGCCGCGATGACGGCTTCGATCACGCGGTAGAGATACTCCGGATCGGCCCGGCCGGCGTCTTCGGCGAAGTACTGCACATCGCCTACGTAGCGCCGCGCATACGTCACGGCGCGCACGCCGGCCTCCAACCCTTCATCGCGCGACATGCGGAGCTTGTACTTGAGATGGATGTCCGAAACGCCCAGGCCGGTATGGATGCGAGGCCGCACGGCCTTGGAAAGGGCCGCCGCCGCCACGTCTATGTCTTCTGTGCGGGCGCGCGTCAGGGCGCAGATGCTGCAATTCTTGACCATCTCAGAGATTTGCTGCACCGCCTGGAAATCGCCGGGCGAAGAGATGGGGAAGCCGGCTTCCATGATGTCCACGCCCAA
>CAIQJD010000336.1 GCA_903872005.1 uncultured bacterium
CCGCAGGTGCTTCCGCAGGTTTTGACCGAATTGCATGACATGCCGAAGCAAGACGCGCTCATCCTCTCCATCGTCGCCGGCTCGAAGATCAGCGCCATCGCGAAGGGGCTGGGACGCTCGGCCGTGGCGCGGGCCATGCCGAATACGCCGGCGCGCGTGGGCAAGGCGATGACGGTCTGGACAGCGACGCCGGAGACCTCCGCGGAGCAGCGGGATGCCGCGCGTCAGATCGTTGGCGCGTTTGGCGATGAGCTGTACGTGAAAGACGAGGACTATCTCGATATGGCGACCGCTTTGAGCGGAACCGGGCCGGCGTATGTGTTCTTGTTCATGGAGGCGCTGGTGGACGCCGGCGTTCATCTAGGTTTCTCGCGCCGTGTGGCGCACCAGCTCGTCCTGCAAACGATGGAAGGCTCTATTGAGATCGCCCGGCAGACCGGGCTGCATCCGGTGGAATTGCGGAACTCTGTCACTTCGCCGGGAGGAACGACGGCTGAGGCGTTGTATCAATTGGAGAAAGGTGGGCTACGCACCGTGATCTCGAAGGCGATCTGGGCGGCCTATCAGAAGTCGCGCTATCTGGGGGGGTTGAGCGAGGAAAAATGACAGTCCTTGGCTCGGTTATCACGTTCTTGTTCTATGCGTTGGAGCTTGCCATTGTGGCGCGGGTCCTGTTGTCATGGATCAACGTCTCGCAGGGCAATCCCGTGGCGCGCTTGATCGTACAGATCACGGATCCGATTTTGGCGCCGTTGCGAAGCCGCCTGCCGATGATCGGGATGTTCGACATCAGCCCCATCGTGGCGATCCTGCTCCTGGACCTGGCGCGCCGGCTGTTGCTGGTGCTGTTTGGGTTCCTTCACCTATGATGCGTGCGCCGCAGGACGGGGCGACCGTGGGCAGACCGGCCGGCGGAACAAAGTGGCGTAGCGAGCCGTCTATGGAGTAGACGGTACAAGGAGGTGGGCCATGAGAACTCGATATACGTATTGGGTTGCGCTGGGGGCGTGTCTTGCTCTGTTGGCGTGCTTATGTGCCTGTGCGCCTCCGCCGGCCGTTGCGCCAACGGCGACGGCGGCGGCTGCTCCGACCGCGCGGCCTGCGTTGACGCAGACGCCTGTTGTGGTGCGCCTTGCCACGTTGGCGCCTTTAGCGACCATGGAGCGTGTCATTGTGGATAATCTGAGCGAAGAAGGCCGGCGCTGGGTGACGCAAGCACGCCAGGACTTGCTCGGCCGACTCAATGTCGCGAGCGATAAGATCAGCCTGGTGAAGGCCGAGGCGGTGCAGTGGCCGGATAGCAGCCTGGGATGCGCCGAGCCGGGCATGATGTACGCGCAAGCCATCACGCCAGGGTATCGCGTGGTCCTGGAATTCGGCGGTCAACAGTATGACTATCACGTCGGCAACAACCGACTGATGTTGTGCGAGCTGAAGAAATAGACGCGCTTAGCCGGCGATCACCGCGTAGGCATCAATTTCGACCAGCAGTTCCGGGCGCGCCAGGCCCTTGACGACCAGGCCGGTGCTGCATGGGCACCACCCATTGAAGGCTTCGGTGATGGCCTCGTAGACGGCCGGCCGGAAAACGACGTCGGTGATGTAGACGGTGATCTTGGCTACATCCGTCATTTGCGCGCCGAGCTCGGCCAGAATGGCCCGGATGTTGGCGCAGGCATTGCGAGCCTGCGCGCCGGGGTCGTTCAGTCCGACCAGATTGCCCTGCATGTCGAACGCCGATTGCCCCTGCAGGAAGATCACATTGCCTACCCGAACGCCTTGAGGCCACATGCCGTGCGGGCCCAGTCCCATGGGCTGCGCGTCCATCCAACCGACCACTTGCTTTTCCATCCGTACAGACTCCTCTTCTCAGCGTATGATAGAGCGGCGCAAACGTCCGATAGGGCGATTATACGCGTGCGAGTTGTGTTCCGCAAGAGAAATGGAGGCGGGCCAGTTTGCGCGTTGAGTTTGGGAAAGCTATAATCGAAAGTGCAAATTCGAGTCTGAACGCGACTGTTTTTCTTTTCGAACAGGAGCCGGTGTATGACTGAGTTCCAATTGGTCTCTGCGTATCAACCGACCGGCGATCAGCCGCAGGCCATCGAGAAGCTGGTCGAAGGATTGAAGCTGGGTTATGTGCATCAGACCCTATTGGGCGCGACGGGCACCGGCAAGACCTTCGTCATGGCGCAACTGGTTGCGCGGTCCCAGCGGCCGGCGCTGGTCATCGCACACAACAAGACGCTGGCAGCCCAACTCTACGCGGAGTTTCGCGAGTTCTTTCCACACAACGCGGTGGAGTATTTCGTCTCATATTACGATTACTATCAGCCGGAAGCGTATATTCCCCGCAATGACACCTATATTGAAAAGGATTCGTCCATCAATGAGGAGATCGAGCGCCTGCGTCTGGCGGCGACGTCGTCGTTGATGAGCCGGCGCGATGTGCTGATTGTCGCGTCGGTCTCGTGCATCTACGGCCTGGGAGACCCGGAAGAGTACGGCAAGGTCATGCTGGCGATTGTGCGCGGCGAGACGCGCCGGCGCGAGAAGTTGTTGCGCCATCTGGTGGATATCTATTATGAGCGGAATGATCTGTATCTCGCGCCGGGCAAGTTTCGGGTGCGGGGAGACACGCTGGAGGTGCAGCCGGCGTATGGCGAGTTCGCCTATCGCATTGAGCTGTGGGGCGACCAGGTGGAGCGGATTACCGAGATTGACCCGCTGACCGGAGAAATCTTGGCATCGCCGGAACGCATCGAGATCTTCCCGGCCAAGCATTTCGTCACGCCGCAGGATAAGCTGCGTGATGCGATCGGCGACATTGAACAAGAGATGGAGAGTCAGGTCAAGAAGTTCACGGCGGAAGGCAAGTTGTTGGAGGCGCAGCGTATCTCGCAACGCACGCGTTATGATGTGGAGATGCTGCGAGAAGTGGGGTATTGCAATGGCATCGAGAACTATTCGCGGCCATTGAGCCGGCGGCCGCCCGGCAGCCGGCCCTGGACGCTGCTGGACTACTTCCCCGACGATTATTTGCTGATTGTGGACGAGTCGCACATGACGCTGCCGCAGATTCACGGCATGTTCAATGGCGACCGGGCGCGCAAACAGGTGTTGGTAGATTATGGCTTTCGGCTTCCTTCGGCGCTGGATAATCGGCCCTGGAAATTCGAGGAGTTTGAGGCCGACATCCGGCAGATCATCTACACATCGGCGACGCCAGGCCCGTATGAGCGAGAGCATTCGGCGCAGATCGTCGAGCAGATCATCCGTCCCACCGGGTTGGTGGATCCGGTCGTGCATGTGCGGCCCGTGAAGGGGCAGGTGGATGATCTGGTGGCGGAGGTGAAGCGCCGCGTGGCGGCCGGCCAGCGCGTCCTGGTGACGACGCTGACGAAGCGTATGTCCGAGGATCTGGCGGACTATCTGAAAGAATTGGGCATCAAGGTGCACTACTTGCACTCTGAGGTGCAGACCATCGAACGGATTGACATTCTGCGGAACTTGCGCCTGGGCGTTTATGACGTGATTGTGGGCATCAACCTGTTGCGCGAGGGCCTGGACTTGCCGGAGGTCTCGTTGGTGGCGATCCTGGATGCCGACAAGGAGGGGTTCCTGCGCTCGGAGCAGGCGCTCATCCAGACCATCGGCCGGGCGGCGCGGCATGTGGATGGCACGGCGATCATGTATGCTGACGTGATGACAGATTCTATGCGCCGGGCGTTGGCAGAGACGGAACGCCGGCGCGCGATTCAGATGCGCTACAATGAAGAGCATGGGATCACGCCGGCGAGCATCGTGAAGGAGATTCGCGATTTGACGGCGCGGGTACGCAGCACGAGCAAGGTTGCGGAGAGCGCGCCGGCCTATGGCGGCGGCAAGCTATCGGCCGGCCAAATCCCGCCGGACGAAATGCGCCGGCTGATCAAGGATCTCGAAAAGGAAATGAAGCTGGCAGCAGCGGCGCTGGAATTCGAGAAGGCCGCGACGGTGCGCGATCAAATCATGGA
>CAIQJD010000337.1 GCA_903872005.1 uncultured bacterium
CCGTCGCCGGCATTGGCGTGGCCGGCGAGTTCGGCTACGGCGATTCGGGCATCGTCTTCAACGATCTCTCGCGCCGGCCCAGTCGCTACGCCGGGCGCGGCGGCCTGGGCGCGGTCATGGCGAGCAAGGGCCTCAAGTTCATCGTCATCTCGCCGGTCGGCACGCCGGCGACCGTGCCGGTGCTCGATGCGGCCCTCATGGCCCAGGGCGCGAAGAAGCTCACCGATGCCCTGCGGAGCCACGATATCACCAAGCCGAAGGGCGGCCTGAACAGCTACGGCACGGCCGTCCTCATCAATATCATGAACGAAGCCGGCGGCCTGCCCACCAACAACTTCTCCAGCGGACGCTTTGAAGGCGCACCCAAGATCGCCGGCGAGGCCATCTTCAACGGCAACAAGGCCCGCCTGGGCAAAGAAACCTACAACCACGCGTGCAGCCCGGGCTGCATCATCCAATGCTCCAATACCTGGCACAAGCCGGACGGCTCGGAACACACATCCTGCGTCGAATATGAATCCGACTGGTCGCTGGGCGCGAACTGCGGCATAGACGACCTGGATGCCATCGCCGAGCTGGTGCGCCTGTGCAACGCGTATGGCCTGGATACCATTGAAGCCGGCACGACCCTGGGCGTGGCGATGGAAGCCGGCATCATCCCCTTCGGCGACGCGGCCGGCGCCATCAAACTGCTGCACGAAATGGGCACGGGGACGCCGATGGGCCGTATCCTGGGCGCCGGCACAGAAACCACCGGCCGCGTCTACGGCGTGACGCGCGTGCCGACGGTCAAGGGCCAGAGCATGCCGGCCTACGAGCCGCGCGCCGTTAAGGGCATCGGCATCACCTACGCCACCACGACCATGGGCGCCGACCACACCGCCGGCTACACCATCGCCCCCGAAATCCTCGGCGTCAGCGGCAAAGTGGATCCCCTCTCGCCCGAAGGCAAGGCCGCCCTCAGCCGCGCCTTCCAGGCCACCACGGCCTTCATTGACTCCTCCGGCCATTGCCTCTTCATCGCCTTCGCCATCCTCGATATCGCCAGCGGCTTCGAAGGCATGATGGAAGAGTGCAACGCCATGTTGGGCACGAGCTGGAAATCAGAAGACGCCGCCAGGGTCGGCGCGGAAATCTTACGCAAGGAGCGCGCCTTCAACGAGGCGGCCGGCATCGGCCCGGCCCAGGATCGCGTGCCGGAATTCATGCAACGCGAGCCGCTCCCGCCGCATAACGTCGTCTGGGACATCCCCGACAGCGCGCTGGACGCCGTCTTCGCGGAGATGTAAGACTATCTAACCGCTGAGGCGCAGAGAAAATCGGGCTAGAACGGATGAAACCCGACTATTTCCGAGACTCTGCGCCTCTGCGGTGGCCCATTGGAACTCAATAAGACGGGAACGACACATGCCCATCGTGACACGCGGCGAGGCCGGCCAATTGATCTTGCCGGCGCCTTTCCTGGAACGCCGGCGCATCCCGCCGGACGCGGAGTACTGGCTGGATGAGCGCGACGGCGACCTGATCCTGCACCCGCGCCGGCCGGATGTCCGCAAACTCTACATCGAGCCGACCAGCCGCTGCAACCTGGCGTGCCAGACCTGCATCCGCCACTGCTGGGAAGACGCCGAAGGGGACATGACCGCCCAGACCTTCGACCGGCTGATCGAAAGCCTGGACGGACTGCCGAACTTGCAGCGGGTCGTCTTCACCGGCTTCGGAGAGCCGTTGCTCCACACGCGCCTGCTGGATATGATCGAAGCCATACGCCGGCATGATCTGGCCGTCACCATTGGCGCCAACGGCCTGCTCCTCGACGCGGCCATGTCGCGCGCCCTGGTGCAACTGGGCGTGGACCGGCTGGTCGTCTCTCTGGATGGCGTGCGGCCGGCGACGTACCAGGAAATCCGCGGGCCGGCCTTGGCCGACATCCTGGACAATATCCGTGGCCTGAACGACGCCAAGCGCGAGCTGGCCTCGCTGACGCCGGCGCTGGGCATCGAATTCGTCGCCCTGCGTAGCAACATCGCCGAGCTGGCCGACCTGACGGCGCTGGCCTCGCGCCTGGGGGCGGCGCGCGTCCTGGTCAGCAATGTGCTGCCCTACACCGAAGCCATGCGCGAGGAAGTATTGTACGGCTACGAGCCGCGCCAGCCGTTGGACGCCGGCGGGTGGCCGGTGCGCGCCGGCGCCTGGGTCATGTGGGGCACGCTGGAGCTGCCGCGCATGCACTGGGGCGCGGAGCGGCGCTGTCGCTTCGTGCAGGATCGCGCCCTGGTCGTCGGCTGGGACGGCGCCGTCACGCCCTGCTACGCGCTGGCCCACAGCTACAGCTACTATGCCATAGACGGCCGGCGCAAAGAGGTGGAACGCTACGTGCTGGGGAACGTGAACGAGCGTCCCCTGGCCGCCATCTGGATGGACGAAGAATACACGCGCTTCCGCAGCGACGTGCGCGCCTTCCACTTCCCATCGTGCCCCGATTGCGACTTGCGCCAGACCTGTGACATCCGCCAGCGCAACGGCGGCTGTTGGGGCTGGAATCCATCGTGCGCCGACTGCCTGTGGGCGCAAGACATCGTGCGCTGCCCATGAACGACCCCCTGCGCGTGCAGGTGAGACTTTTCGCCGCGCTGGTCGCCCATCGCGCCGGCGCCTCGGCCGGCATTCCCTTCGCGGTCGAGCTGCCGGCCGGCGCGTCCCTGGCCGACCTGGTGTTGCGCCTGGGCCTGCCGGCCGGCGAAGTCAAGATCATCTTCGTCAATGGCCGGGCGCGCCCGCTCGATTGGAAACTGAATCACGACGATGCCGTCGGCATCTTCCCGCCTATCGGAGGGGGCTGATATGTCCTCAATTCGTCTGGATGTCTGGCTCTATGGCGCGTTGGCCGTCTATGGCGGCGCGGCCCCCGAAGCCAGTTTCGCCCGCGTGGAGCTGATGCTGCCGGCCGGCGCCAGCATGGCGGACGCGCTGGCGCATCTGAAGCTGCCGACGGCCGAGCGCGGCATCACCTTCATCAACGGGCGGCTGAGCGCGCTGCCCGGCCGGCAGCCCGATTTGTCCCACGTACTGCAAGACCAGGATCGCACCGGGCTGTTCGACCTGCGGAGCATGTGGCCCTTCCAGTATCGGCATGGCG
>CAIQJD010000338.1 GCA_903872005.1 uncultured bacterium
GAGGCCGAGCTGGCCGCCGGCGCGCCGGCGACGCTGCTGCGTGTGGACGATCTGCGGCCGGGTTACGCGCTGCTGAACGGCCCCCTGGAGGCCATTGATTTCGTCAGCCTGGGCTGCCCCCACGCGTCGCTGGACGAACTGCGCGAGATCGCCGGCTGGCTGGCCGGCCGGCGGGTCCAGGCGCTGCTCTGGATCACCGTCGCCGGGCCGATCCGCGCCGAGGCGGAGCGGCTGGGTCTGGCGGCGCAGATCGAAGACGCCGGCGGCCATCTGGTCGCGGATACGTGTCTGGTCGTCGCGCCGGTGCAGGCCCTGGGCGTCCATTCGCTGGCGACCAACTCGGCCAAGGCGGCGCTCTACGCCTTGAGCCATTCGGGCTTGCAGACGCGTTTTGGGACAACAGAGCAGTGTTTGCAGGCGGCGGTCAGCGGCGTTTGGCCGGGAGGGGGCGGATGAGTGGGACGCGGACGCACGCAGACGGGCGCGGCTGTTGTGGCCGGCTGCGCGGCCGGCTGATCAAAGGGGGGCGCGCCGCCGGCGTGGCGCTGGTTTCGCCGGCGGCTATCGGCTTCTTGGGCGGCGTAGACCCGGATAGCGGGGTCGTCATCGAGCCGGGGCACCCGCTGTATGGCGAGTCCGTGGCCGGCCGCATCCTGGTCTTCCCCACGGGCAAGGGTAGCACGGTCGGATCATACACCATCTATCGCCTGGCGAAGAATGGCAAAGCGCCGGCCGGCATGATTTGCGCCGAAAGCGAGCCGATCATCGCCGTTGGGGCGATCATCGCCGATATCCCCATGCTGGATCATATCCCGCTGGAGGCTATTCATGCCGGCGACTGGGTGACGCTGGAGGACGACCTGGTCACTGTCACGCCACAAAGCAATGAGGCGCAGTCGGCATGTTCGCTTTCCTGAGCGCCGGCCTGGTCCTGGGCCTGTCGGCCGGCTTCTCGCCGGGGCCGCTGTTGGCCCTGGTCATCGCCCAGTCGGTGCAGCATGGCGCCGGCGAGGGCATGAAAGTCGCCGCCGCGCCGCTGCTGACCGATCTGCCGATTGTCCTGGCGGTGACGCTGCTGCTGACGCGCCTGCCTCGGACGGATACGGTCCTGGGCGTCATCGCGCTTGTCGGCGGCCTCTTCGTGCTCTACCTGGCCTACGGGAGCTGGCGCGTCAAACCCCTGGAGGCCGGCGTAGTCGCCGCTGCGCCGCAATCGCTGCGCCGGGGTGCGCTGGTCAACCTCTTCAGTCCGCACCCCTATCTCTTCTGGCTGACCGTCGGGGCGCCGACGATGCTGCGGGCATGGGATGAGAGTCCGCCGGCGGCGGTCGCCTTCGTCCTGGGGTTCTACATTTGTCTGATTGGCTCGAAGCTGGTGGTCGCCCTGGCTGCCGGCCGGACGCGCGGCTGGCTCACGGGCAAGCCGTATGTCTATCTGATGCGCGGGCTGGCCGTCTTGCTGCTCGTCTTCGCGTTGATCCTCTTCCGCGATGGCGTGGAGATGTTGACGGGCTTCACGCTGTTGTGAGCGTCGCCGGGCGCGAA
>CAIQJD010000339.1 GCA_903872005.1 uncultured bacterium
CTGGGCGTGCGCCTCTTCGCCCGGCATGGCCTGACGGTGGTCAGCGAGCCGCGCAACCATCTGGCGCAGTGCGCCGTGCCGGCCAACTGCGGCGGCACGGTGGCGTTGGTTCCCGGCGACAAGTTCGGCTACATGCCGCTGGACGCGCTGGACCTGGCCCTGGCGTCGGACGCCTTCGGCCGGCCGGCCGTGCTCCTGTGCCTGGAAAACAGCTTCAACGCGGCCGGCGGGACGGCGTTGCGGCCGGCGTACATCGAAGCGGCGGCCGGCCTGGCGCGCCGGCGCGGCATCCCGGTGCATCTCGATGGCGCGCGGCTCTTCAATGCCTCCGTGGCCCTGGGCGTGGATGCGGCCGAAATCGCCCGGCCGGCGGATACGGTGATGTTCTGCATCTCCAAGGGGCTGGGCGCGCCGGTGGGGTCGCTGCTGGTCGGCCGGCGCGAGCTGATCGCCGAGGCAGCGCACCAGCGCCATCTGTGCGGCGGGGCGATGCGTCAGGTCGGCATGTTGGCCGCCTGCGGCATCCTCGCCCTGGAGAAGATGGTGGATCGGCTGGCGGAGGATAACGCCAACGCGCGCCTGCTGGGCGAGGGGTTGGCGCAGATCGAGGAGCTGGAGATTGATCTGGAGGTCTTGCAGACAAACCTGATTTACTTCGACGTGCGGCGCGCCGGCGTGACCGGCGCGGCCTTTGAGGCGGCGCTGACGCAGGCCGGCGTGGGGAACTTTGCCACCGGCCCGACGCAGATCCGGTTGGTGACGCACAAGGATGTGAGCCGGCAGGATTGCATAGATGCGCTGGCGATCATCAAGCGGGTGGTGCGAGAGCTGAAGAAGTAGCGGAGAACCTCCCGCCGGCTGCGAGCCGGCGGGAGGTTCGCGCGACTCGATTCTTACGATTCGTTTGACGGGTCGCCATGTCGTGCTATAATCCTATCCGGCGAGTGTCTCCAGGGTGACCGGGTTGTTGGGAGGCGCAGATGGACGTGCAAGTTGTGGCAATACGCGATAGAGCCGATGGTGTAGACGCTGGTAGGTCCCCTGACGGGCTGGATAGACGCTTCAATCTGCGCGATGCGCCGGCTGTGCGGCGCTTTTTGGGAAGGAGTGCCGATCTGATCTCCTTGCTCGATGAGGCTTTTTTCCAGTTGCAGAAGCAGTTTGGACGTGATGTCAGCATCGCCCTGGAAGTCATCAGCGATCCGGAAGGCGAAGACGCAGAGGAGCTGTTTGGCTATGTGAGTACGGCGCTGGCGATAGAGGACGCAATCGCACGCCTGGATCGTTTCGACGAGAGTTGGTTTCTAGATCATCTCCCTATATTAGGGGGACGCCTCAACTTCAATCTGGAGTTCTTATGAACTTCGATGCAGGCTCTCATCTCTCTCCCAAAATGAGGTGTGCCATGATCAACAGCCGATCCGCCGATCCCATCCTCGCGCGTGTCGAGGCCAACTTTGAGCAGGAAGTCGCGTTCCTCTCGCGACTGGTGCAGACGCCCAGCGTCCATCTGGAAGTCCAGGACGAGGAGCGCTGCCAGGACTTGATCGCCGGCCACCTGGCGCCCCTGGGCCTGCGCCTGGATCGCTTCATCCCCGATTGGGACGCGCTCCACGCGCTGCGCGACCCGATCACCGGCGAGAGCCTCTACATCCCTTCGGAGACGCTGCGCCCCAACTATCTGGAACGCCGCGACCGCAGCAACCTGGTCGCCGTCCTGCCGGCCGGGCGCGCCGGCGGCCGCTCGCTGCTCCTCAATGGCCACATTGACGTCGTGCCGCCGGGCGACCTCTCCCGTTGGAGCGATCCGCCATTCAGCGGGGCGGTGCGGGCCGGCCGGCTCTTCGGGCGCGGGGCCAGCGACCAGAAGGCCGGCGTGGCGGCGATGATCTTCGCCGTCCAGGCGCTGGTCGAAGCCGGCGTCGGGCCGGCCGGCGACATCATCCTGGAATTCGTGGTGGATGAAGAGACCGGCGGCAATGGCACGCTGGCGTGCATGGCGCGCGGCTATCGCGCCGACGGGGCCGTCTTCACCGAGCCGACCGACGGCAAGGTCTACACCGCGCATGTGGGCGGGCAGTTGTACGAGGTCAGCATCAAGGGGCGCGCCGCGCACCCCTCCCAGGGCAAGGGTGTGGACGCCATCGAGACGATGACCCGGCTGATCCGGCGCACGCGCCAGTGGGAACAAGAGCGTTTCGCCCGCATCCGCGCCGAAGCCCGCCGGCGCGGCTCGGCCTACGCCGATTTCGAGACGCCGGCGCGCATCTCCATCAATACCATTCATGGCGGCGAGTACATGAACATCGCCGCCGAGACGGTGCGTATCCAGGGAGCCATCCGCACAGCGCCCTGGGAGACGCTGGCCGGCCTGCGCGCCGAATATGAGGAAGTCTTGCGCCGCATGGGCGACGACGATCCCTGGCTGCGCGAGCAGCCGCCGGCAGCGCACTGGGGGCTATCTTTTCCCGGCTCGGAGATCGCGCCGGATAGCCCCATCGTCCGCGAGTTGGTCGCGGCGACGGAGCGGGCCAACGGGCAGCCGGCGCCGGCGACGGTGCTCAATGCCGGCTGCGATGTGTGGATTTACAACCGGGTGGCGGGGACGCCGACGGTGTTGTATGGCCCCGGCGAGATGGCGTTGGGCCACGGCCCCGATGAGAGCGTGACGCTGGAGGATCTGCGGCGCGCGACGCGCGCGTTGGCCGCTTTAATGGCCGCGTGGGGCGATTCCAGGCCGGTTGACTTTTGATGGAACCTGTCCTATACTTGACGTATACGCGAGGGGATGCCATCAGGTTTCAGCACATTTGAGAAGGAGAATTTCGAGATGAAGCGCGTACTGTCCATGGCTGTCGTCTGTATCGTCCTCTTCACTCTGTCGGGGCTGACGGCCCTCGCCGCCGGCGACACCCCCGACGTCACCCCGCCGGTCGTCTATGCGGTGGGCATCTCGCCGACCAGCGACCCCATGAAGGGCTGCCCCAACAACGCCCCCGTCAAGGTGCAGGCCAAGGCCACCGACCTCGGCGGCGTTGACTATGTCCAGGCCGTCGTCAAGGCCCCCAGCGGCGCCACCGCCGTCTGGGCCATGTCCCTCATGCCCGATGGCTTCTGGCGCATCTGGATTCCCAAGAATCACTTCGCCAGGACCGGCTTGTGGTA
>CAIQJD010000340.1 GCA_903872005.1 uncultured bacterium
CCCGGCAGGCCGCCGGAAATGTCCACCTCGGTCTCAACGGTCGCGCCCTCCAGGCCGATAATCGCGCAACTGAAGACTTTGGCAAGCATGGACAGCCCCCCTTGAGTGCGACTGGCGTTAGTATAAGCGCAGTGACGCGGGACGTCAACCGGCAACGGATGGGCGGGTATGTTTCAATTTTTGGGCGCGTGTGTAGCCTGGCGCCTTGCGCGCGTCTGACCCAGGCCCAAACGCCCACAAGGGGCTATGCTACGACAGCCCCGATGCCGGTCCCCAACATGTGGAACACACCCGCGCCCGGCGATGGCGCAACCGGCATCGGTCTACGTGCAGAAGATCGCCTTTCGTGTATAATGCGCTGGAAGGCCGAATTTTGCTGGGCCAAACGACACATAGAGAGCAGTATCTTATGAGAAGTGAAACAGGCAGTGAAGAATATCGCCTCGTTCCCGTAGACGCCCCCGACAATACGGTCTGGGGCGCCATCGGCAGCGGCATCCGCGCCTATAACCGGCAATGCGCCGGCGACGACCACTCTCGGCAGCTCTGCTTCCTGCTGCGCGGACCAGACAGCGAGATCGCCGGCGGGTTGATCGGCGCCACCTACTGGGACTGGCTGGAGATCAAACTGCTCTGGGTGCGCGAAGACCTGCGCGGTCGCGGCTATGGGACACAGCTCCTGGCCCTGGCAGAAGACGAAGCGCGCCGGCGCGGCGCGACCCGCGCCTATCTGGACACCTTCAGCTTCCAGGCGCCGGCATTCTACCAACGCCACGGCTATCAGGTCTTCGGCGCGCTGAATGATTTCCCGGCCGGCCAGCAGCGCTTCTTCCTGACAAAAGAGCTATAGCATCGTTGCAACAGCTCATTCTAAATTGAATCACGCGCCAGCCGGCCACGAAAACGCCGGCAAATAGGAATTGACAGCGGACAGAATCTGACTATGCTCTCTGAGCAACCATATAGCCCCGTTTCGGCTAATTCAGAAACAGATGGGCCTCAAATGATGGTGAACCACAAACACGACTCTGAAACGAATGCGCTGCGCGTGGCGGAGTTGCAGCGCGAACTTGCTCGCCTGAAAAGCACGCTCGCAGCGACGCATGTCGGCATCTACGAACGTGATCTACAAACCGGCATGTCAACGTTCAATGAGCCATTCGCGCAGATGCTCGGCTTTGCACTGGAAGCGCTCTCTCCGATCAGCCACGCCAAGATGCAAGAACTGATGCACCCCGACGATTGGCCGGTCGCCGCGGCGTTGATGCGCCGCCACTTTGCGGGCGAGACGCTCTACTACGATTGCGACTGTCGCCTGCGCCACAAAGATGGTCGCTGGATCTGGGTGCGGGACTACGGGCAGGTCACGCAACGCGCTCCCGACGGCGCGCCATTGACGATGCTCGGCACCTATACCGATATTACGGCGCGCCGGCGCGCCGAAGAAGCGCTGCGCGAGAGCGAGCAAAATTTTCACACCTTCTTCGAGACGATCAGCGACATGATCGTCGTCGCCACACCCGAAGGGCGCATCCTGTATACGAACTCCGCGCTGCGAGACAAGCTAGGTTACACCCTTGAAGACCTCTCCGGCATGCATATCCTCGACCTCCATCCGCCGGCCGTGCGGGACGAAGCTGAGTCCATTTTCGGCGCCATGTTCAAAGGCGAACGCGACTACTGTCCGCTACCGCTGATTTCATCGGCCGGCATCCTCACCCCGGTCGAAACCCGCGTCTGGTTCGGCAAATGGGATGGCGCGGACTGCATCTTTGGCATCTGCAAGGATCTGGGCAATGTGCAGGAAGCCCAACAGCGGTTCGAGCGTCTGTTCCGCGGCAATCCGGCGCTGATGGCCGTCTCCTCGATACCAGACCGGCGCTTCACGGACGTGAACGACGCCTTCTTGAACGCCCTCGGCTATACCCGAGAGGAAGTCATCGGCAGGACGGCGGCCGATCTGCAAATATTCCCACATCAAGAGCAGCAAGACGCCGTAGCCGATTTGCTCCAAGAGACGGGGCACATCGCCAACATCGGGATGCAAGTTCAGCGCAAGGATGGCAGGCCCCTCGATGGCGTCTTCTCCGGCGAAGTCATTTCCAGTCAGGGCCAAATGTACTTGTTGACGGTGATGCTGGACATCACCGAACGCAAGCGGGCCGAGGACTCGCTCTATCTGCGCGAATCGTACCTGACATCCATCATTGAAAACCAGCCCGGTCTGGTCTGGCTGAAGGATGCAGACAGTCGGTTTCTGGCCGTGAATCAGAAGTTCGCCGAATCGTGTGGCCTGCAGCGCCCCGATCTGCTGGTGGGCAAGAACGACCTGGATGTGTGGCCGCGCGAGCTGGCCGAGAAATATCGCGCCGATGATCTGCGCGTCATGGCCGCCGGCCGCACCTTCGTGACCGAAGAGCTGATCGTGGACCAGGGCGATGCCCGTTGGTTTGAGACCATCAAAAGCCCCGCCTTCGATAAGAACGGGCAGGTCATCGGCACGACCGGCTACGCCCACGACATCACCGAACGCCGGCGGTCGGAGGAAGAGCTGCGTCAGCATGCTCGCTTCCAGGAATTGCTGACCAAGATATCCTCCACCTACATCAACCTGCCCAGCGACCGCGTGGATGCAACGATTGAAACCTCGCTGGGCGAATTGGGGGGCTTCGTCGGCGCGGATCGGGTATACCTCTTTGACTTCGACGCCGCAGCCCAGACCTTCAGCAATACCCACGAGTGGTGCGCCGAAGGGATTGTGCCGCAGATTGACCAACTGCAGAGCATCCCGTTGGCTATGCTGCCGGCGTGGTTCTCATCGCACCTGCGCGGCGAGCCGCTGATGATCGCTGACGTGCTGACCCTGGCTCCCGACGACACCGTGCGCCAGCTCTTGGAGCCGCAAGGGATCAAGAGTATGCTGGGCATGCCGATGATGGACGGCGAGCGCTATCTCGGCTTTGCCGGCTTTGATTTCGTCCGCCAGCGCCATCAGCACTCCGAAGCAGAAATGCGACTGCTGACCGTCTTCGCCCAAATGCTGGTGAACGTGCGGAAACGCCGCGAAGCGGAAGCCGCGCTGCGCCTCAGCCGCGAACAGGCCGAAGCGGCCAACCGGGCCAAGAGCCAATTCCTGGCGAACATGAGCCACGAGATTCGCACGCCACTCAATAGCATCATCGGCTTCGCCCAGGTGATGGAACGCGACGCCTCGCTCAATGCCCGACAGGCAGAACGCGTCCATACCATCACACGCAGCGGCCAGCATCTGCTCAAACTGATCAACGACATCCTCGACATGTCCAAGATCGAAGTCGGTCAGGTCAACTTGAATCTGAGCGATTTCGACCTGCACGAATTGTTGGACGACGTGGAGATGATGTTCCGCGCCCGCGCCGAGGGGAAAGGCGTGCAGTTCAGCGTCGAACGGCGCGCCGGCGCGCCAAAGTTCATCGTCGCCGACGAGGCCAAGCTGCGCCAGATATTGGTGAACTTGCTGGGCAACGCCGTCAAATTCACCAAAGCCGGCGCGGTGACCCTGCGCGTGGGCGCCGAAATCACGCCCGCCGCTTCCTTCGGCGAGGCAGAAGCCATTGCTCTGGTGATAGAAGTAGAAGACACCGGACCAGGCATTGCGCCCGACGACATGCCCCATCTCTTTGATGCCTTCATGCAATCCGAGATCGGCCGCGAGGCCGGCGGCACCGGCCTGGGACTCGCCATCAGCAGCCGCCTCATCGAGCTGATGGGCGGGACGATCACAGTAGCCAGCCGGGTCGGCCAGGGAAGTTGCTTCCGCGTATTAGCGCCCGTCAAAGCCGGCAGCGCCGGCACCGGTAAACAAGCGCGAGCATCTCAGCGCGTCAGGAGCCTGGAGCCCGGCGCGCGGACGGTGCGCGTCCTGGCAGTGGACGACCAGCAGGACAACCTGAATCTGCTGCGCGCTATCCTGGAGCCGGCCGGCTTCGAAGTCGCCGAAGCCTCCAACGGCCAGACCGCCCTGGAAATCTGCCGGCGATGGTCGCCCCACGTCGTGCTGATGGACATGCGTATGCCCGGCATGGATGGCTACGAGACCACCCGCCGCATCCGACCATTGGCGCTGGGCGCGCCGATCATCGCGGTGACTTCCATGGCCTTTGAGGACGATGAGAAAGCGATCCTCGCCACTGGCCTGGACGGCTACGTGCGGAAGCCCTTCGAGCCGGAAGAACTCTTCGCCACCCTGAGCGGGTTGCTTGGCCTGCGTTATGCCTTTGCCACAGATTCGGACGCCGCCAAGAATGCGCCCGACGTTTGCCTTCCGATGGGACTGAACCTCTCCAAGCTGCCGGCGGAGATGATCCAGTCCATGGCCAAAGCAGTCGAAGAAGGCGACATGGCGACACTGCGCGACTGGATCACCCGGTCCGCCAGGCTGGATGCCGAAGCGGCGCGCTGTTTGCAGGGACTCGCCGATCAGTACGATTATGAAAAACTCAGCCAGGTACTGCATGGAGAAGGATTGGCGTGACATGGTTGATCAAACGACTCAGAACAAAGCGATAACCATCATGGTCGTGGACGACATGCCGGCGAACCTGAGACTCCTCGACGAGATCTTGCAGGAACAGGGCTATCGGGTGCTGCAATTTCCGCGTGGCTCCATGGCCTTGCGCGCCGCCGCCAACCAGCCGCCGCATCTGTTCCTCCTGGATATCATGATGCCCGATATGGATGGCTTTGAGCTGTGCCAGCGCCTGAAAGCGGATGAGAAACTGCGCGACATCCCCATCATCTTCATCAGCGCGTTGGACGACACCTCCAACAAGGTACAAGCCTTCTCGCAAGGCGGCGTGGACTATGTATCCAAGCCTTTTCAGAAGGAAGAGGTCGTCGCGCGCGTGCAAACGCACCTGCGCCTGCGCCAACAACAGCTCGAACTCGAGGCGCAAAAAGAGCAGATTCAGCGCGACTATGAGCGCCTGCGCGAATTGGAACGCCAGCGCGATTCCTTGGTGCACATGGTCGTGCACGACATGCGCTCGCCGGTCATGGGCATCATCGGATTTGCGAACATCCTCGAAGCCGGCTTGAAGAAAGCCGGCCTGACCGAACTGTCGTCGGACGCCGCCAGGATTCAGATATCGAGTCGCAAGCTGCGGGAAATGATCACGGCGCTGTTGGATATCAGCCGAATGGAGTCCAATGAGATGCCCTTGCGCTGCCAGGCATGTGACCTGCGCGACGTGACGGCCGCGGCGCTGGACTCTCTGGGCGCGCTGACCCGTGAGGCCACGCTCCACTATGCGCCGCCCATCGCGCCGACGAACGCGTTCTGCGATCCTGACATCACCCGGCGCATCGTCGAGAATCTGATCGCCAACGCGATCCGGTTCGCCGGCCGGAGCGGCGAAGTGCATATCTTCCACGCGTCTGGTGAGAACGAGGTGAAGCTGATGGTCAAAGATACCGGCCCCGGCATCCCGCCCGAATACCATCAACTGATCTTCGAGAAATACGGTCAGGCGCCGGCCGGCACGCCCGAACAAACGCGCCCGTATTCCGCGGGCATTGGGCTGGCGTTCTGCAAGCTCGCCGTGGAAGCCCAGGGCGGTCGCATTGGCGTGACGAGCGCCCCGGGACAAGGGAGCGCGTTCTGGTTCACGCTGCCCTCGGCAGCGGCGATCGCGCGGCGCAACCAGGGGACTGGGACAACCGGGCCGACCGACGCAGGGCCGACACGCGAACGATAGCGGCCCTGGCGCCGGCGCCAGGGATCAAACGGCCGGCCCATCCTATTGGGTCGCCGCCACCCTGAAGCCAGCCCATAGCTCAATACCCTCACGCGAATACTACATTTGTAGTAGGCGACATCCCTCAAAGATAGCCCCCGGCCCGGAAACCCCGTCACCGCCCGTCCGTAATCCTGAGTGAGCAACCACCCACGCCGGCCAACCCCGGTATAGCGTCGCCGAGCCGCTGGCCCGGCGCAGAAGGAGCAGCGCCCATGTTGGGAAACTCACTCAGAGCGACGACCCCCGGTGACGCCTCCGCCGGCAACGGCAAGCATCACCTGATTGAATGCCGCAGTCTGGATAAGGTCTACCGCAGCCCGGCCGGCGATTTCCCGGCGCTCAAAGCCGTGGATCTCGACGTCGGCGCCGGCGAATTCGTCGCCGTCATCGGCAAGTCCGGCAGCGGCAAATCCACCCTCATCAATATGATCACCGGCATTGACCGCCCCAGCGCCGGCCAAATCCTGGTCGCCGGCGCTTCCGTTGGCTCGTTGAGCGAGGGTCAGTTGGCTCAGTGGCGCGGCCGCACCATCGGCGTCATTTTCCAGTTCTTTCAACTGCTGCCCACCCTGACCATCATCGAGAACGTGATGCTGCCGATGGACTTCTGCCATCTCTACACCATGCGCCAGCGCCGCGAGCGCGCCATGCACCTGTTGGAACAGGTAGATGTGGCCGATCACGCCCACAAGCTCCCCTCGGCCGTTTCCGGCGGGCAGCAACAGCGCGTGGCGATTGCCCGCGCTCTGGCGAACGATCCGCCCATCCTGGCCGCCGACGAGCCTACCGGCAACCTCGACTCGCGCACCGCCGATTCGGTCTTCAAGCTCTTCGAAGGGCTGGTGGCCCAGGGCAAGACGATCCTGATGGTGACCCACGACCGCGATCTGGCCCGCCGGGCCACGCGCACCATCATGCTCGCCGACGGTGAGATCATCGAAGAGTGCCTGATGACCGCTTTCCCGGCGCTCACGGAACAGCAACTGGTCATGGCAACGCGCAGCCTCGAACGGGAAAGCTACGCTCCCGGCGCGGTGATCCTGCGCGAGGGCGCGCCGCATGAACGCTTCTACATCGTCACACGCGGCCAGGTGGAAGTCCGCGTCGAGGCCCCGGCTGGCGATAGCCGGCTCGTCACTCGCCTGGCGCGCGGCCAATCCTTCGGCGAGGTCGAGCTGCTGAACGAAGGCGCCAATATCGCCACGATCCAGGCTGATGCGACGGCCGGCGCTGAGGTCGTCTCCCTGGGCCACACCCTATTTGACCAGCTCGTGGGCCAATCGTCCCCGGCCAGAAAGGCTCTGGAGCTGCTAGCCCAAACGCGAGTCGGTGAGAACGCGGCCGGCAGAAACGGAGCGGCCCATGCTTAGCACGCGCTGGCGCAAGGTACTGCGCGATATCTGGGGCAACAAGACCCGCACGATCCTGGTCGTCCTCTCCATCGCTGTAGGCGTCTTCGCGGTGGGCATGATCGCCGGCTCACAGGAAGTTTTCGCCCGCGAACTACAGCGCAACTGGAACGCGGCGCAACCGCCCAGCGCCGTCCTGTTCACCTCGTCGTTCGGCGAAGAGCTGCTCTGGAGTATGCGGAAACTGCCTGGCATCGCAGACGCCGAGGCGCGCAGCAGCCTGTATCTGCGCTTCAAGACCGACCCGAACGC
>CAIQJD010000341.1 GCA_903872005.1 uncultured bacterium
CCGCCGGCCCCTGCCAGACTTCGCCCCGAAATCATCGTTCACCGCAAGGAGAAGCCCCCGTGGCCGAGCTGTTCTACGACGACAACGCCGACCTCTCGATCATCGCCGGCAAGAAGGTGGCGGTCATCGGCTACGGCAGCCAGGGCCACGCCCATGCGTTGAACCTGAAGGATAGTGGGTGCGATGTGCGCGTGGGGCTGTATCAAGGGTCGCCGTCTTGGGCCAAGGCCGAGGCCGAAGGGCTGAAGGTGAAGACGCCGACGGAAGCTGCTGCGGAAGCCGATATCATCATGATTCTGGTTCCCGATCAAGTGCAGAAGCAGCTCTACGAGAAGGAGATCGAGCCGACGCTCAAGCCGGGCAAGATGCTCATGTTCGCGCATGGCTTCAACATTCGCTACTTCCAGATCATGCCGCCGGCTTATGTGGACGTCAGCATGGTTGCGCCCAAAGGCCCCGGCCATCGCGTGCGCGAAGTCTTTCGCGACGGCGGCGGCGTGCCCGGTCTGGTCGCGGTTTACCAGAACCACAGCGGCAAGGCCAAAGAGCTGGCGTTGGCGTATGCGCGCGGCATCGGCTGCACGCGCGCCGGCGTGATTGAGACGACCTTCGCGGAAGAGACGGAGACGGACCTCTTCGGCGAGCAAGCGGTGTTGTGCGGCGGCGCGTCGGCGTTGGTCAAGGCCGGCTTCGATACGCTGGTGGAAGCCGGCTATCAGCCGGAGATCGCCTACTTCGAGTGTTTGCATGAGCTGAAACTGATCGTGGACTTGATTCAGCAGGGCGGTTTGAGCTATATGCGCTACTCCGTCAGCGATACGGCCGAGCATGGCGACTACACCGGCGGGGCGCGCATCGTCACCGATGCGACACGCGCCGAGATGCGCCAGATGTTGAAGGAAATCCAGGATGGCACGTACGCGCGCACCTGGATCCTGGAGAATCAGGCCGGCCGGCCGTGGTTCAACTCCATGCGGAAGAAGGCTCGCAGTGAGCTGATCGAAGTCGTCGGCAAGAAGCTACGGGCCATGATGCCATGGCTCAATCCGAAAGAGGTGTAGCTCCATGACGCTGCGTTGCGAGAACGTCTGGTTCAATGGCAAATTCGTCGAATGGGAAAAGGCGACGGTGAGCGTCGGCGCGCACGCGCTGCACTATGGTTCCAGCGTCTTCGAGGGCATCCGCGCCTACGCCACGCCCCAGGGGCCGGCGGTCTTTCGGTTGCAGCCCCACGTGCGCCGGCTCTTCAATAGCGCCAAGATGCTGCGTATGCCGATCCCGTATACCGAAGAGCAGGTCTGCCAGGCCATCCTCGACACGGTCGCCAAGAACGGCCATGAATCGTGTTACATCCGGCCGTTGGCCTTCCGCGGCATGGAGCGCCTGGGCGTGGATGGCCGGGCCTGCCCGGTGGAGGTCGTGGTCATGACCTGGGAGTGGGGCGCCTATCTGGGGGCGGAAGCGCTGGCCCAGGGCGTGGATGCCTGCGTCACCTCGTGGCGGCGCATGGCCCCCGGCACGCTGGCGGCCAATGCCAAGATCGGCGGCCAGTATGTCAATTCCCAGTTCATCACGATGGAGGCCAAGGACCTGGGCTATGCCGAAGGGATCGCGTTGGATGTGAACGGCTATGTCTCCGAGGGGAGCGGCGAGAACATCTTCCTCGTGAATGGCGACCGCATTCAGACCCCATCGTTGGCAGCCTCAATCCTGGAAGGGATCACGCGCGATGCGGTGATGACCCTGGCGCGAGACCTGGGCTACACGGTGGATGAGGCGTTGCTCGCCCGCGAACGGCTGTATGTGGCGGACGAGATCTTCTTCACCGGCACGGCGGCGGAAATCACGCCGGTGCGTTCGGTGGATCGCATTCAGATCGGCGCCGGCCGGCGCGGGCCGGTCACGGCCCGTTTGCAGGATGCGTTCTATGCGATTACGAGCGGCAAGGCTCCCGATCGTTGGGGCTGGCTGACGCCGGTGCGCGGCCGATAAGCCCCGCAGTTTAGTCAAGATGAGTAGAGGAGAGGAGACGATGAGCGACGGTGTGATTATCTTCGACACGACGTTGCGCGATGGCGAGCAATCCCCTGGAGCGGCGATGGGTGTGGCGGAGAAGCTAGAACTCGCCCGTATGTTGGAGCAGTTGGGCGTGGACATCATGGA
>CAIQJD010000342.1 GCA_903872005.1 uncultured bacterium
CCCTGCGCAATGTCATCCTCGCCCTATTCCGTTATCGGGGTTGGAACAACATCGCTGATGCAATCCGTTACTATAGCGTCTCCGTCAGACGCTCCCTTCAACTCATCGGAGCTCTCTCTACCTGACTTTGAAATGACCCTGCACTTTGACCACGCTGCCCTTTCCGGCTATAATGCTGCTCAAGCAGGTGTGTAATCGCCGGCGGAATGACGCCCTCCATGACAGGCTGTCAGCGCCGCGTGGACTTCCTGCAGCGTGGCGCAAACACACCGCGAATCCCTGGCAGGAGCTTGACGGCTTGTCCTTCTTCAGCGCTACCCTCCGGCGCACCCGGGCGCCGGCCTACCTCGGCGTCGTCCTGGCTGCGTCCATGACGATCCTCAGTTGGGCGTCGGCCTTTGCCGGCATCCGCGCCGCGTTGACCGCCTATACGCCGGCGCATCTGGCGCTGCTGCGCTACCTCATCGCTTCGGTCATCCTGGCCGGCTACGCCATCGCCACACGCATGCCCTTGCCCCAACGTCGCGATCTGCCGCGCATCGCCGTCCTGGGCCTGCTGGGCTTCACCATCTACAACCTGGGCCTCGGCTATGGCGAGATCACCGTGCCGGCGGCTACCGCCAGCTTCCTCATCGCCTCCGCGCCGGTCTGGATGGCGCTGCTGGCCCGCATCTTCCTGGGCGAGCAGCTGCGCGTCTGGGCCTGGCTTGGCGCGGCATTGAGCTTCGCCGGCGTCGCCGTCATCGCCCTGGCCGGCGGAGGCGGGCTGCGCCTCTCGCCGCCGGCGCTCCTCATCCTGGCTGCGGCGCTCTCCACCAGCTTCTACTCCCTGGGCCAGAAATCGCTCCTGAAACGCTACACGCCCCTGCAATTCACAGCCTACGCCATTTGGGCCGGCACACTCTTCCTCTGCCCCTGGATCATCGGGCTGCCGGCGCAGATGCGCGCCGCCCCGCTTGGCGCCACCCTGAACATCGTCTACCTGGGCATCTTCCCCGGCGCGCTGGGCTATCTGGGTTGGTCCTATGTCCTGGCCCACCTGCCGGCGTCGCGCGCCGCCAGCCTGCTCTATCTGGTGCCGACCCTGGCGCTCCTCATCGCCTGGGTCTGGCTGGGCGAAACGCCGGGGTGGATCGCCTTCCTCGGCGGCGTGCTGGTGCTGGCCGGCGTGATCCTGGTCAACTGGCGCAGCGCGGCGCGGGCCGGCAAGGAGGCGCGCGCATGACAACGCTGCCCAAAGAGCCACGCGAAGGGAGTCTGGCGCTCTACAAGGGCCGGCCGGCGCGCGTGGCGCGCGTCGGCGAAAAGGTGGAAATTGAGCTGGCCGGCGGCGAGACGCAAAAGGTGCGGCCGAAAGACGTAACCCTGCTGCATCCCGGCCCCCTGCGCCAATTGGCCGACCTGCAACCCCTGGAAGGCGAGACCCTGGCGGCCTGGGAGCTGCTGGCCGGCGGCGTCACGACCCTGCCGGAACTGGCCGAGCTGGCCTACGGGGCGTATACGCCGGCCTCCGCCTGGGCGGCCTGGCAGCTCGTCGCCGACGGCCTCTACTTCCGCGGCGCGCCCGACGCCATTCAGGCCAGCACCCCCGACGAAGCGGCGCAAAAGCTGGCCGCGCGCCAGGCCGATGCGGAAGAGAAACGCGCCTGGGGGTCCTTTTTGAGCCGGCTCAGCCTGGGCCGCTACGCCCCCGAAGACGCGCGCTACCTGCGCGAAGTGGAAGACCTGGCACTCAAGACCGGGACGCGCAGCCGCGCCCTGGCTGCGCTGAACCGCGAAGAGACGCCCGAAAACGCGCACAGCCTGTTGTTGGAAGTGGGCTATTGGACAGCCGCGCGCAACCCCTACCCGACGCGCCTGGGCATTGACCTGCGTATCCCTGACCTGGCGCTGCCGGCCCTGCCCGACGAGCCGCGCCGCGACCTGACGCATCTGCCGGCCTATGCCATTGACGACCCCGGCAGCGACGCGCCCGACGACGCCCTCAGCCTGGAAACCGACTGCCTGTGGGTACATGTGGCCGACCCGGCCGCGCTCATCACGCCGGACAGCCCCCTGGATATGGACGCGCGCGGCCGCGCCACGACCCTCTATCTGCCGGAAAGCACCACGCCGATGCTGCCGCCGGCGGCCGTCCCGCTGCTGGGTCTGGGGCTGACGCCCATCTCGCCGGCGCTCTCCTTGCGCTTGACCCTGGACGCCGAAGGCCGGCTGGGCGATTGCGAGATCACGCCGAGCTGGGTACGCGTCACGCGCCTGACCTACGACGAGGCCGAGGCGCGCCTGGAGCAAGAACCCTTCGCCACGCTCTATCGCCTGGGGCAAACCTACGCGGCGCGCCGGCGCGCCGCCGGCGCCATTGCCATTGACTTTCCCGAAGTCCGCATCAGCGTCAGCGACGCGGGGAGCGTGGAGATCGCGACCATCCCCGAGCTGCGGAGTCGCGACCTGGTGCAACAGGCGATGATCGCCGCCGGCGAGGCCGTGGCCCGCTTCGCCCTGGAACGCGGCATCCCGATGCCCTTCTCGACGAACGAAGGGCCGGACGAGCCGCTGGGCCGGCTGACGACCCTCTCGGCCATGTTCGCGGCGCGCCGGCAGCTCAAGCGCAGCCAATATCGCGCCGCGCCGGCGCGGCACGCCAGTTTGGGCCTGCCGGCCTACACCCAGGTCACCAGCCCCTTGCGCCGCTACCTCGACCTCATCGCGCATCAGCAATTGCGCGCCCACCTGCGCGGCGCGCCGCTCCTGGACGAAGCGCAAATCCTGGAACGGGTGGGCGCGGTCGAAGCGATCATCGGGAGCTTGAGGCAGGCGGAGCTGCTATCCGAGAAGCATTGGACCCTGGTCTATTTGCTGCAACATGCCGGCTGGCGTGGCGAAGGCGTCCTCGTGGAGCGGCGCGGCGGCGGGGGGGGCGCCATCATCATTCCCAGCCTGGGCCTGGAGACGACGGCGCACCTGAATGGCGAGATAGCGCTGGATAGCGTCGTGAAGATGGCGCTGCAAAAAGTGGAGCTGCCACGGCTGGATGTCTACTTCCGCGCCGGCTGATGCCGGGATGCTCCTGACACGCGGGGACGCTACTGCTTGCCGAAGCGCTGCGTCAACGCGCGCAGGCCGGTGACTTCCATGAGCCTGTCCAATAGCCCGAAGACCAGCTTTTGGCGGAAGCCGCACAGACAGGCCAAGACGGCCGGCAGCCAGCCGGCGGCCGTGGCAACATCGCTGCCGAGCGCCAATAAGCCGGCCATGAGGACCAGATAGACGAAAGCCCCCAGGATGCTGCCTGTGATCGGCTGCACCACATACCACATGTTGTAGCGCCGGTCGAAATCTTGCAGCACCGCCGCATGGCGGGACAGGGCAAACAGTGTGCCCAGCACTCCACCGATGCCGCCCCAAATCATGGTATACCAAAAGGGCAGGATGTCGCGCATTGCGCCGGCGCCGGCCGAGCGCGTGGCGCCGCTGGCCCACAGGGCGAGCGGCCGGTCGAAGGCCAACATGGCCCCGAAAACCGCCAGGAAGACGACCTCGTAACCCAGAATGCCGAAGCCGAACGTGGCGGCCCAGCGCCGGCTATCCTCGCGCGCTTGCAACAGCCCTTGCGCCTGGCGCAACAGCTTTTCCGCCTCGCTGACGCCGGCCAGGCCGCGCAACAGGGCGGCCCGGCTCCCTTCCAGGAGGTTGGCCGTCTCCTGGAAAAGGCGCTGCCGAATCCCGATCGTGTTATTGAGGCTCTGGTACAGCTCCTCGACCTCGACCCACAGACGGCGGCGCAGCTCTTCCGCCTGGGCCAGCGTCGCCGGATCGGCCGGCGCAGCGGGGGCCGTTCGCGAGTCGGAGGGCGCTTCGGTCGCCGCTGCGGGGGCCGGCGGCAGGCTGGCCGGGGTGTCGCTCAACGGCGGCTCCATCGCGGCAGCTTCATCGTTCAGGGCGTGCTGCAGCTCCGCATCCAGGTCAAAGGGGAGCGCGCCGCTGCCGGCTGCGCTGGTCTTGCCGCCAGAACCATGGAAGGGGTCCGAACGTTGGGCCATCTTGGCCTCCGCGCAAAGAGATCTCACGCCCGGAGATTATACTCCGCTTCGCCGGCGCAAGCAAGACGCGATATTATGGCAAGCCGGCGAACGCGGCCTGGGACGCGAAGGCGATGCCCACCATGCTGGGGCCGGTGTGCGCCCCCAACACCAACGACAGCGGGCCTAGCGGCAGCCATTTGCAATTGAAGCGCTGATCCATCAGCTCGCGCAGCCGGACGGCCGCGTTGAGATTATCCGCATGGAGAATCTGCACGCGCAGGGCGCTCCCTGGCGCGTGCCGGCCGGCGATCTGATCCACCAGTCCGCGCAGCGCCCGTTCGAAGGTGCGCGATTGACCCAATTGCACATACTTCCCATGAATCTTCTCGACCCCGATGAGCGGCTTGATATTCAACACCGAAGCCAGCAGCCCCTTCATGTGGCTGATGCGCCCGCCATGAATGAGATACTTCAGCTCGTCGAGGGTGAAGAGCGCGTCGCAAGCCGCGCCGATCTGCTGCACCAGGGCCAGGATTTGCTCTTTGCTCCAGCCGGCTTTGGCCGCCCGCGCCGCCGCCTCGACCTGCCAGCCGGCCGGCGCCGAGAGCGTCTTGGTATCCACATGCGTGACGTGCGCTTCGGGCGCCAGCGCCGCGCCGGCCTGCGCCGCGTGCAACGTGCCGCTCAGGCCAGAAGAGATATGGATGGAGAGGATTTCCGGGTCATCCGCGGCCAGCCGGCGGTACAACTGGGCAAACTCGCCGGCCGACGGTTGCGACGTCTGCGGCAAACTGTCGCTGGCCGCCAGGAGACGATAGAACGCTGCATGTTCAATGTCCACGCCTTCGTGGTAGGTCTTGCCATCCAACGTGACGACCAGCGGTGTCACGTGAACGTTGAGGGCCTGCGCCTCCCCCGCCGGCAAGCACAGGTCCGTTCCACTATCCGTTACGATCTGCATACCCCTACTAGCTTCCCTTCATTCGTTCTGCTGGGTCAGCCGGCAGCTCGGCCTGGATATTCCATCATGACCTGCCACATGGAACATTCTTTGGCCCGCCTGCGTCTGCCCATCAGAAGAAAGCTCATTATACATCGAATGCCGATATTCGCCCTAATACGCGATAGGCCGGTTACTGTGTCCTTTCGAGAGAAACGTGGTATACTACCCGCCAAGCAGTGTCACAGGAGGGCGCACATGACGCCATTTGCCAGAACGCGGCACGGCCTGGGAGCCGTCGCCCTACTCATTATCGTCAGCCTGTTGGCCGGCTGCGCCGGCAGCCCGACGCCGGCCCCGACCCGGCTCCTCACCGCCGTTCCCAGCGCCATCCCGAAGATCACCGCCGCGCCGGCCACGCCCGCGCCGGCGACCGACATGACGCCCTATATCAACGACGAAGGCAACTTCACCATGAGCCTGCCGGCCGGCTGGACCATCGGCGAGCCGCAGACCACGTCCCTCGGCTCGATCTATACGATGGGGCCAGACCCCAAAGCCGGCGGGCCGGCCAACTCCACCATCGTCGTATCCGACGCGCAGGCGTTCACCATCAACCAGATGATCGGGCAGCTCTGCGGCGGCGGCTGCGCCAACCTCCCCAAGCTGGAAAACATCACCCTGAACGGCATAGATGCCTGGCGCACGACCTTTGCCGCCAAGGGCGCGCCCGAGCTGAGCTGGGTCTTCGTCGAATTCGAGGGCAAGCTGGTCGGCTTCTCCATCCATGATCCCAAGACGCTGAAGCCGCTGGACGCGGCGCTGCAGACCATCTCCTTCGGCTCGGCGCGCGACCTGGACCCGGCCACGGTGCCGGCCACCGCAGCGATCATGAGCTACGCCGCCAAGCAGACCAAGACCGAGATCAGCAAGGTGCGCGTCCTGGGCCTGACCGCGGCCACGTGGCAAAATGGCTGCCTGGGCTTGCCGGCCGAAGGGGAAAATTGCACCCAGGCCCTGGTGGGGGGCTACCGCGGCATGTTGGACGTCGCCGGCCAGTTATACGAGTTCCGTTCCGACAAATCCGGCAGCAAGGTGCGCCTGTTGCCCGGCGGCGTCCTGGCGGCGCGCCAAATCCTGGCCCAACAACTGCACCTGGAGATGGAAGCGGTCCGCATCATCCGCTACGAGTCCACGAAGTGGCCCGACGCCTGCATGGGCATCACGCTGAGCGGCCAAACCTGCGCGAAAGTCGTCACACTGGGCTACATCACGACGCTGGAGGGAGAGGGCAAGCGCTACGTCTTCCACGCCGACCAGAACGGCGAGAACGTGCAACTGGCGAGCGCGCCGGCCCCCGACATCCAAGACGCCGGCGTCATCTGGAAGCAGCCGGCCGGCGTGTGCCAGACCGCCCAGATCAGCGCCGGCCAGGTCGTCTTCGGCCCTTGCGAAGGGCCGCTCATGGCCGGCAAATATGCCTTCGAGGCGCGCGCCAAGTCCTATGACGAATTCCTGGGGACTTATGCCGCCTTTGAGGCCAAAACCCAATTGGGCCTGGGAGAAGGCCAGGAAGCTGCGCGGGGGTATGACCGTGCCGGCCTGCGCCACGAACTTATCCTGGGCCGGGTTGTCGGTCAGCTGGAAGTTTTCCTTCTGATCGTTGATCCATTTCTGGAC
>CAIQJD010000343.1 GCA_903872005.1 uncultured bacterium
ACGATCTGGCGCAGCAGGCCGGCCCCCATCTCGCCGACGTAGTAGTCCGTATGTTCGAAGGGCAGCACGGCGCTCACGAAATCGGCCGGCCCCCAGCGCTCCAGCAGCGCGACGCGCGCCTCGTCCAACAGGGCCGGCGCGCCGGCGATGATGCTGCACATCAGCTTGACCGGCGCCGGCGCTTTGATACTTCCCATCGCCCCTCCCCGCTAATAGCGTCGCCACCATCCGCTCCGCGATAGGACGTAGATGCCGCCATCTTCGGCGCGGATCATCTCGCCATTCTGGAAGTTCTGGTACTGCGTCGTGATGCCATGCTCCTCTTCCAGCGCCCAGCCGACCAGGGACTTCATCCCCGGCGTGCTGCACCAGACGATGCCGAAGCCGCGCTGGGGTTTGACCAGGCCGGCCGGCGGGATATCGGAGCAGGCGTAGGGCGGCATCCCCTCAATCCACGTATCCGCGATCTTGCGCCACGTCCCGTCGTTCGCCAGGACGTAAATCATGCGCTGGTCTTCGCGCCATAACATCACGCCGCGCTCGAAGCGCTCCATGGCCGTCCAGGTCTCATGCACCGTTTCGATGGGGCAACCCAACTCGCCGCGCACCGAACCGCTCCAGACGCCGATGAAGGGGCCGGCCACGGGGATGGGGCAGGGTGGCGCCGGCGTGAAGGTAGACGTCGGCGGGGGCGGCGGCGGTGGAGGCGGCGGCAAAGTCGGGACCGGCGTAGGCCAGACGAAAGTCGGCCAGGGCGTCGGAACCGGCGTAGGCCAGACGAAGGTCGGCCAGGGGGTCGGGACCGGCGTGGGCCAGACGTAGGTCGGCCACGGCGTGGGATAGGGCGTGGGCCAGATATAGGTTGGGATCGGCGTCGGGAGCAGCGCCGGCGCGGTGACTACCGGCAGGCTCAGGCCGACCGGCGCGCTGACCAGCGACGTGGCGATCCAGCCCAGCCGGCCGTCGGGCAACTGCCCATAGAACCAGGCTGCGTTGGCCGATCTGCCCAGCAGGAGCAAGTTCTCCCCGTTGACCGCCTGGGTGATGATCGGATAGGCTTCGCCCGGCCCCTGGCGCACGTTGGCTGCTCCGACGATGACCGTCCCGTAGGGCGAGATCGCGAGCGTGGCGCTGGGGATCGGGAACAGCGTCGCGGTGAGCGCGGTGGGAATCGTCGTCGCCGGCGACTGGGTCGGCGCAGCCGTCGGCGGGACAAGGGTCGCCGTTGGCGCGCTGGCCGGGCCGGCCGTGGCTGTTGCCGGCGGGCGCGGCGTCGCCGTATCGGTGGCGAGGATGTAGACCGGCGTGAAGGTCTCCGTTGGCGACGGCTGACGCGTCGGGATAGGCAGCGGCGTGGGGGGCGCGACCGGCGCGCCGGGCTTGAAGAAGAGGAACCAGGCCACGCCGGCGATGACGCCCAGAGCGACCAGCGCCCCCAGCGCCCCAATAATCCACAACACCAGGGTATTCTGACGTCCACCCAAATTCATGGCGCATCCTCCCCTCGCGCGCCGGGCGCGAGCACGGTAAGGCTGATTTCACTATAGCATATTTTACATAACCGGGCAAGGGAAAACGCGCCGGCCGGGGCATCTTTAATCTTTCAAGACGGGCCACGCGGGCCGGTATGGCCGTAGCCTAGCCCCTCGTGGGCGTCCTGACGCCCGGCCAGACGCGCGCTAGGCTACGGCGCGCGAGGACGCCCACGCGCCACAACGCCGCCGGCTTGACAAGCCGGCCGCGCCTTTGTATCATGCAGGGGCGACCGGCGCGTGGCGCGCCGGCCCGCGAAGGAGATGCAACATGAAACGGATTGCAGTGTTGACCAGCGGCGGCGACGCGCCGGGCATGAATGCAGCCATCCGCGCCGTCGTGCGCGCCGGCGTAGACCAGGGCTGGGAAGTCCACGGCGTGCGTAACGGCTTCGCCGGCCTGATCGCCGGCGCCTTCCTCCCCCTGCGGGCGCGCGACGTGGGCGGCATCATTCAGCGCGGCGGCACGCTGCTGGGCAGCGCCCGCTGCGCCGAATTCAAGACCGTCGAGGGCCGCACCCTGGCCCTGCGCCAGCTCTACCAGGAAGACATCGAGGCCCTGATCGTCATTGGCGGCAACGGCTCGCAGAGCGGCTCCAATGCGCTGGCGCAGATGGGCTTCCCGGTCGTTGGCGTCGCATCAACCATTGATAACGACCTGTGCGGGTCGGACGTCACCATCGGCGTGGATACCGCGCTCAACGTGGCGCTGGAAGCCGTAGACCGGCTCAAGACCACGGCCTCCTCGCACCAGCGCGCCTTCCTGGTCGAAGTGATGGGGCGCGGCTGCGGCTATTTGGCGCTGATGGTCAGCATCGCCGGCGGCGCGGAATATGTCGTCATCCCCGAAGTGGAGACCGATCCCGAAGCGCTGGCCCAGAGCTTGCGCGCCGCCTGGGAACGGGGCAAGCCCCACTCCCTGGTCATCGTCGCCGAAGGCGCCAAATACAACGCGGCGCGCCTGGACGAGTACTTCAAGGCCAACCGCGAGCGCCTGGGCTTCGACCTGCGGATCACCACCCTGGGCTACGTGCAGCGCGGCGGCGAGCCGACCGCGTCCGACCGGCTCTTGGGGACGCGCCTGGGCGCGGCCGCCGTTGCGGCGCTGGCACGCGGGCAGCACGGCGTCTTGATGGGCCAGATCAAGGGTGAGATCGTGGCGACGCCCCTGGCAGAAGCGGTCTGCGGCATCAAGCCCCTCGATCTGAGTCTCATGGACCTGGCGCGGGTCATGGCGCAATGACGCCCAAGAGACAACGCCGCTTTCCCCTCTGGCTGCCGGCGCTCGTCCTCCTGATCGGCGTCATCCTCCTGGCCGGCGTCATCTGGCGCGCGGGCGAGCGCCCGCTGGTCGCCACGTCGGCCCCGGCCGCTGCGACGGAAAGCGCCGCCGCGGCCCTGCGCGCTGCCGGCTATGCGCCCATCGGCGCGCCGGCCTGGGCCGCCGAACCGGCCGGCTGGCGCGCCCCGGGCGACTACCGCCTCTTCTTCGTCGCCGCGACGCCCGATGGCAGCGCGGACCTCTTCGCGGCCGAAGCGCAGGTAGACGCCGCCGGCCGCGTCAGCCGCATCGAGCCGCCAGCGCGCCTGACCGACACGCCCGACGGCGCGGAGCGCGCGCTGGTCGCCGCCGGCCATTGGCTGGCCTACGCCACCTCCGTCGGGGGCTACGTCCAGAGCATCGCCTGCCGCTCGCTGCGTGATGGCGCGACGGAGACCTTCATCCTGGACCGGCCGGCCGAGAGCGTGACCCTGGCCTGGATCGCCGAGGGATCCCTGGAAGCCACGGCGCTGGCCGGCGGCCAGACGACCCGCTGGCGCATCGCGCCGGCCAGCGGCCATGTGGAGCCGGCCGGCGGCCTGACCTACGCGCCGGCGCAACGCGGCGAGATGTCCTTCCTGCCGCGCATGGTCAGCCGCATCCGCGAGCTGCCCGGCGTGGGGCCAGAGAAGATCGCCTTCCTGGAAAATGTCTTCTTCACCCTGGTGGATTACGCCAATCGGCTGTGGCACGGCCGCGCCGCGCCGGCCGCCCCGCCCCCCGTGGCGGCTGCGCCCACGCCGACCGCGCCCCCTTTGCCGACGCCCCAGCCGCCGACAGAGACGCCGCTGCCGGCCGAGACGCCCAACCCCGTCGCCAGCCTCGCCGCGCCAACCAGCAGCCCGATGCCGACCGCCGCGCCTTCTGCCGCGCCGACGGCGACGCGGACGGCCACGCCGGCCGGCAAGACGCTCAAAGACGGCGTCGTCTGGCGCGGCAACGTGCAGCCCGACCCGCAGCGCGCCTACGCTTTCGCGGAAATCGTGGAACTGGACGCGACCCAGTTGCAGGTCAAGATGATCCCCGGCTCCAGCGAGCCGAAGCCAACCACGGGCCTCGTCGGTTCGGGGGTGATCCCGGCCGAGGACTGGCCGGCGCTGGTCGCCGCGTTCAACGGCGGATTCGCCGCCATGCACGGCCGTTTCGGCATGCTGGTAGACCGCAAGGTCTATTTGCCGGCGCGCGATGGCATCGCCACCCTGGCTGTCTACGAGGACGGCTCCATCCGCATGGGGACCTGGGGCAAAGACCTGCGCCAGACGCCCGACATGGTCTCCTATCGCCAGAACTGCCCGCCGCTGATTGAGCATGGCGTCATCACGGCCGAGACTGGCAAGCTGACCCTGTGGGGTCTCTCCGTCGCCAACGAGGTCTATCTCTATCGCTCCGGCCTGGGCGTGACCGCCGAAGGGAAGCTGGTCTACGTCGCCGGCAAGCCCCTTTCGGCCTACACCCTGGCGCGCGCCCTGCAAATGGCCGGCGCAGTCTATGCCATGCAGCTCGACGTAGACGAATACCACGTCGTCTTCCTGACCTACGACGTGACGGCCGGGAAGGACGGCGCGCCGGCCGTGGCCGGCCAAAAGCTGCGCGCCGACATGCACGGCTACGATAACTACTTCCTGGCCCCGTATCAGCTCGACTTCTTCTACCTGACGCGACGGGCCGCGCCCCTGGCCGGCGCGGTGCGCCTGGCCCCGACGCCGGCCGCCGGCGCGGCCATCCCGACGCCGGCCTATCCCAACCTCCCCGGCCGGCTCGCCTTCGCCTCGACGCGCGATGGCAACTGGGAGATCTACGCCATGCCGGCCGACGCCTCGACCACCCCAACCCGGCTGACCGAGCATTCCTCCGATGACCTTTACCCGGCCTGGTCGCCCGATGGCCGGCGCATCGCCTTCGCCAGCCGGCGCGACGGCGACGCCGAAATCTACACGCTGGAGATCGCCGGCGGCCGCCTGCAGCGCCTCACGCGGCTCCCATCGGAAGAGTGGGCGCCGGCCTGGTCGCCGGATGGGGCATCCCTGGCCTATCAGTCGGATCGCAACGGCCAATCGGACATCTACCTTGCTCGGAGCGACGGCAGCGACGAGAAGCGCCTGACGACCGACATGGGCAACCACGAAGCGCCGCACTGGTCGCCCGATGGGACGCGTCTCGTCTTCGACTCTGACCTCGACGTGAACGAGGCGGTGCATGCCTCGATCAACCTGTATATCATGCAAGCGGACGGCCGCGATCCCCGCCGTATCTTCGCCGGCGCGGAATCGCCGGCCTGGTCGCCCGACGGCCAGCAAATCGCCTTCACGCCCATCTGGGGCGGGCGCTGGCAGGTCGTCGTCATCAACGCCGATGGCAGCGGGGCGCGCCAGTTGACCGCCGGCGCGTATGATGCGCGCTACCCGGCCTGGTCGCCCGATGGCAAATGGATCGCCTTCGCCGGCAATGAGAGCGGCCATTGGGAGCTATACGTCATGCCGGCCGCTGGCGGCCCGCCGCAACGCCTGACCTACGGCGCGGCCGATAGCTCCTATCCCGCCTGGGGGCCATGAGAAAGAAAGATGACGATGCAGCCTGAAGCGATGCTCGGCCGGCGCTGGCAATGCGCCTGCGGCCAGGAACACTACATCCCGACGCGCGAGCTGATCGTGCGCCCCGGCGCGCTGGATGCATTGCCGGCGGCCCTGGAGCGCCACGGGCTGCGCGGCCGGCTCCTCCTCCTGGCCGACCCGACCACGTATGACGTCGCCGGCCGGCGCGCCGAGGGATTGTTGCGCGCCGCCGGCCATATCGTAGATGCTCTGATCCTGCACGCCGAACATGGCGACCTGAAGGCCACCGACGCCATCGCCGATCAACCTCTGGCGGCCCTGCGCGGCGATACGGCCGCGCTGCTGGCAGTCGGCGCCGGCACGATCAACGACCTGACCAAATACGCCGCGCACCGCGTCGGCCGGCCCTACGTGACCGTCCCCACCGCCGCCTCGATGAATGGCTTCACGTCGCATATCGTGGCCCTGGTCGTGCGCGGCGTCAAGCGCACCCTGCCGGCCGCGCCGCCGCTCCTGGCCGTCGCCGATACCGAGATCATCCGCGCCGCGCCGGCGGCGCTGACTCGCGCCGGCTTCGCCGACATCCTCGCCAAGCCGGTCGCGACGGCCGACTGGATGCTCGATCATCTCTTGCACGGCGCGCCCTACTGTGAGGAGCCGTATCGCCTCCTGGAGCGCCTGGAGCCGCGCTATCTCGGCCGGCCGGAGGGCCTGGCCGCCGGCGATCCCGACGCCGTCGCCGCGCTGACCGAGGCGCTCCTTTGGTCGGGCGTCTCCATGACCATCGCCGGCAGCTCCAGCCCGGCCTCCGGCGGCGAGCATCTTCTCTCGCACCTGCTGGATATGCAGGCCCTCCTGGGTGACGCGCCGGCCAATCTGCACGGCGCGCAGGTCGGCCTGGGGACGCTCTTCAGCGCCGCGCTATACGAGATGCTCCTGGCGCTGGATGCGCCGCGCCCGCCGGCCTGGCAACCCCTGGAGGCATACGCGGCCGACTTGCAGACCTTTGGGCCGCTGGAGAGCGAGGTGCGCGCCGAATTTGCCCGCAAGCTGCTGCCGGCCGAGTCGTATGCCCGCCATGCGCTGGCGCTCACGCGGCGCTGGGACGAGGTCAAGGCGGCGGCGCGGCCCTTCCTGCGGCCGGCCGCTGCGCTGCGCGACCTTTTGCGCCGGGCCGGCGCGCCAACGCGCCCCGAAGATCTGGGGCTTGGGCCGGCGCATTTCCGCGCCATAGCGGCGCGGGCGCGCTACATCCGGGCGCGCTATACCGTGCTGGATCTGGCCGCAGACGCCGGCGTGCTGCCGGCGCGCCTCGATGAGGCGCTGGCCGTCTTCGCCGGGTAATCTCAGCGCCGCAGCCGGCGCTAGAGAGCGCGCATCCACGGCTGCCAAACGCGAAGGCGAGAGGGACAAACCGAGGTTGGTCTGCCCTCTCGCCTTCTCCTCGCCCGAAGCGCCTCACATGATCGGGGCGCAAAGAACAGTCTCGCTTTTCAGCACACTTTCATGATCGCACAGGCCCGTCAGGAGAACGTCAACTCCACATCGGGGCCACGCTGGCTTCCCCGGCGCATTGCCGGCGCAGCCAGCGTTGGCCGGCTATTTCATCGGATGGGCCGCGAAGAAGTCCCAGATGTACTGCGACGCATTGATGTCCGCATTGGTCGGCCCGAAGACGACCGGATCGAGGACGCTGCCGCCGGGCCACGTGTGTCCGCCGCCCTCGACGGTGCAGAGCGTCACCGTTGCGCCGTCGGTGCAGTTCTTATAGACCCGGCAGGTCACCGCGCCCTTCTGGTAGACCACTTCGGTCTCGCCCGAGCAGCCGTTGCGCTGCGCCCAGGCGGCCATCTGGCTGACGATGTCCACTTGCTCCGCGACTTCGACCAGGCCGGCCGCCCGGATCACTTCGCGCGACCCAGGGAAGACGCGCGCCGGCTGCGGCTCCAGGCGGATCGTCGTCTGCGTGAGCCGGTCGCCGGCCGCCGTCCCGTAGAATTGCAGCACCGGCATCGCATGCGACGGCAGACACGGCGTGACGCCGGCCGGCGCGGCGACGCCGGCTACTGCGGCGATGCGGCTGCTCAACTGGCAACCCAGCCGATAAGCCATGTTGCCGCCGCAGCACATCCCGACGGCATAGATGCGCTTCGCATCAACGTTGTACTGGGCGCTGATGGAATCAATCATCTTGGAGACGGCGTACACGTCGTCTACCGTGAATTCGCCGCCCAGGATACATTGCCGGCCGTCGGCCCAGCCCTGGCCGAAGCAATCCGGATAGGCCACCAGGAAGCCGACTTCCTCGGCAATGTCGCTCATTTGACACAACCACTCTTGGCCCTGGCTCAGATCGTCGGTCGGGGCGCCGGGACGCCCGTGCAGGTTGATCACCAGGGGATAGGCTTTCGTCGCATCATAGGTGGTGGGGACGTAGAGATCGTAGGTGCGATCCAGACCGGGCAGCACTTCGCCACGCGGCAGGCTCAGTTCCTTGATGTAGCCGGTGGGAAGAGAGGCAGCAGCCGGCTCGACCAAAGCTGGCTCCGCCAGGGCCGGGCTGATCGAGATCCACACGAGCAGCACGGCCAATCCGACCACGACGCAAATTCCCAATCCCATGCGCGTCTTCATCCTACACCTCCTTATGTGTAGAGCGATGGTCTCTGCCATCGCAATGGGTGGAGCGACGGTCTCCTGTCCATCGCTATCTGTGGCCCCAGCTTAGCAGGCGGGCATCAGCCGGACGGCAACCCAACGTCAGAGGATCGTCAAGCGCGCGCCGCGCCGGCCGGCAGATGGCCTGACGCTGCGCGGCTTTGGCCGGCCGCAGAAGGAGAAGGTGCGACCGGGCGATTTCCAATCACGCGTCCTGTCCACGCACGGCTCTGAAATATCGCTGGAAGGCGCGACAGGGTGATTTCAAAGTCAGCGCATTGACTCTCCGCAGAGGCGCGGAGGTCGCAGAGTCTCAGAAAGGGGCTGGTCTCATCCGCCTTTGCCTGATTCTCTCTGCGCCCTCTGCGATGTGATAATCAGCATCACGCACCGCCCATGCACGACTTTGAAATGGCCCTGAAGGCGCGAAACGCGCGCTTGAAAACGCGCCCTAGTTCTGCTACAATAGATGCAGTAGCCATTCTTCCAATCCCATCATCGCCCCCCCCATGGAAGAGCCAGTTGCGCGCGAAGGAGATGTTACCATGGCGCGTGTAGAATTCTTCTTTCTGGGCGACTTCCGTGTCTTGGTCGAAGGCCGGCCGGCCTCGCCGTTCGAGTCCGATAAGGCGCGTGCCCTGCTGGCCTACCTCCTCATGGAATCGGAGCGACCCCACCGCCGCGATGCGCTGGCCGGCCTCCTCTGGCCCGAACGCCCCGACGGGGCCGCGCTTCGCAACCTGCGTCAGGCGTTGTTCAGTATTCGCCAGGCCCTTGGCGATGACGCAGCCCATCCACCGCTCCTGTCCGTCACCCATGATGCCATCGGTCTTGATCGCGCCGGCGACTTCTGGCTCGACGTCAGCGCCTTTGAGACGCTGGCCGCCTCACAGACCCCGGCGCAACTGGAAGAAGCCATCTCCCTCTATCGTGGCGCGCTCCTCGACAGCCTGACGCGTGTCGACAGCGAACCATTCGAGCAATGGGTACTGGCCGAGCGCGAGCGAGTGCAGCGCCAGGCCGTCGAATGCTTGAGTCGGCTGGCGAACCTCTACGCCGGCCTCCATCAGATCGAGCCGGCCCTCAAGGCCGTCTGGCGCATCCTGGAGCTTGACCCCTGGCGCGAAGAAGCGCACCAACAGGCCATGCGCCTGCTGGTAGCCAGCGGGCAGCGCGCCGCGGCCCTGGCGCAATTCGAGACCTGCCGGCGCGTCCTGGCCGAGGAGCTGGGCGCGGAGCCGGGCGCCGAGACGGTGCGGTTGTACGAGAGCATCCGTGATGGGACATATTCGGCCGGAGCGGGCGCAGAGGAGCTGGCGGCTCTCTCGGCCGGGGCGGCGCGGCCGGCGCGGCCGGTGGGGGCCTGCCCCTATCGGGGGTTGGCAGCTTTTCGCGAGGCGGATGCGCCATTCTATTACGGGCGCGAAGGGTTCGTGGATGTGTTGGAGCGGGCGGTGCGACGCCAGACACTGACCGCGGCGATTGTAGGCTCGTCCGGCTCGGGCAAGTCGTCGGCGTTATTTGCCGGCCTGCTGCCGCGGCTGCGCCAGGAGGCCGGCTGGCAGTTCGCCTTGTTGCGCGCCGGCGCGCAACCCTTCTATTCTCTCGCCGGGGCGCTGCTGCCGTTGTTGGAGCCGGGCATGAGCGAGACCGACCGGCTGGCCGAGACGCGCAAACTGGCGGAGCATTTCGGGAAAGGCGAAGTCAGCTTGGCCGAAGTGATCGAGCGCATTCAGGAAAAGGCCCCTGAGGCCAGCCGGCTGCTGCTGGTGGTGGATCAGTTCGAGGAGTTGTACACGCTGTGCCCGGATACGAGCGTGCAGCGGGCCTTTGTGGATGAGTTGCTGGCCGTGGCGGAGGCTGGCAAGGGCCGCCGGCCGGCGCCGTGCATCATCCTGCTGACGCTGCGGGCCGACTTCATGGGCCAGGCGTTAGCGCATCGGCCCTTTGCCGATGCGCTGCAGGAAGGCGCGCTGCTGATGGGGCCGATGACGCGGGCGGAACTGCGCTCGGCGATTGAGAAGCCGGCGGTGCTGCAGGGGGCGGCCTTCGAGGCTGGTCTGGTGGAGCGCATCCTGGACGACGTGGGGGAAAAGCCGGGGAACCTGCCGCTGTTGGAGTTCACGCTGACCTTGTTGTGGGAACGGCAGAGCGACGGTTGGCTGACGCACGGGGACTACACGGCGCTGGGCGGGGTCGAGGGCGCGGTGGCAGCCTACGCGGATCAGGTGTACGCGGCATTGGACGCCGGCGAACAGGAGCAGGCCCGGCGGGCGCTGGTGCAATTGGTGCGGCCGGGCGAGGGGACGGAAGACACGCGGCGGGTGGCGCTGCGCGAGGAGTTGGGGGAAGAGAGCTGGCGGCTGATCCAGCGGCTGGCGGACTGGCGGCTGGTGGTGACGGGGCGCGACGCTGAGGGCCGGCAGACGGCCGAGGTGGTGCACGAGGCGCTGATCCAGAAATGGGGGCAGTATCGGGAGTGGATGAATGCCGACCGGGCTTTCCGGGCGTGGCAGGAGCGGCTGCGGGGGAACCTGCGGCAGTGGAAAGAGAGCGGGGGCGACGAGGGGGCGCTGCTGGCCGGCGGGCCGTTGGCGGCGGCCGAGAACTGGCTGGCCGAGCGCGGGGGCGACCTGAGCGAAGCCGAGGCGGCGTACATTCGAGCGGGCCAGACGCTGCAGGCCCGGCAGCAAAGGGAGCGGCAGCGCCGGCGGCAGCGGCTCGTGCTGGGATTGGCGGCCGGCCTGGTGATTGCGTTGGCTCTGGCGGCCTTTGCCCTGATCCAGCGCCAGGACGCGCTCGCGCAGCGTCAGGAGGCGATCACACAGCGCCAGGCGACTGAGCGCCAGGCCGCGATCCTGCTGGCCGGCCAGGCCGAGAACGAGCTGGCCAAGGGCTACGGCGACCGCGCCGTGCTGCTGGCGCTGAATGCGCTGGAGAACTACCCCTACACCGCGCAGGCCGAGCATGCCCTGGGCGACGCCGTTTCGTACACCCGCGCCGTGCAGCAGTACGCCGGCCACCCGAAGGCCGTGACCAGCGTCGCCTGGTCGCCGGATGGCACGCGCATAGCCTCCACCTGCACCGAGGGGAATCGTGTGGATGTCTGGGATCCCCTGACGGGCAAGGTGATCCTGACCATGGACGAGCCCAAGCAGACCATCGGCCACGTGTGGGAGAAGGCGCTGCACGTCCAGTGGAGCCAGGACGGCAAGCGCCTGTTGACGCTCAATGGCGAACGTACGAATTTGGGCAATCAGGACTATACCCTGATGGTGTGGGATGTCGCATCGGGCACGTTGCTTTCTCGCATCGAGATGGCCAACCAGGCCGAGCCGGAAGGTGACCTGGAGGGCGGAACCCTGGTCCTGTATCCGACCGGGGCGGGGGCAGAGATCGCCCCGCGAGGCGGGCGGCTGGCGACCCTGGGCGGCGACAATACGGCTCTCGTTTGGGACGCCGCCTGGCAAAAACCGGCGCTGGTTCTCAGCGGACATACGAAGGGCGTCAACAGCGTGGATTGGTCGCCGGACGAGACGAAGTTGGTCACCGCCAGTCAGGACGGCACGGCGATCGTCTGGGATACGCAGACCGGCCAGGCGCTCACCACGCTGAGCGGCCACACCGGCCGGGTCAGCGTGGCGCTCTGGTCGCCGGACGGGAGTCAGATCGCGACCGCCGGCGAGGACGGGAGCATACGCATCTGGAAGGCCGGCGACGGTTCCCTGGCGCGGAGCATCGAGGGCAACGCCGGCGAAGTGTACAGCCTGGCCTGGGCGCCCAACGGGGTGCGGCTCTTCTCTGGTCATGAGGATGGCAGCATCCACATCTGGGAGACCGCCAGCGGCAAGGCGTTGGAGACGCTGCGCGGCCACCAGGGCGCGGTCATGGCCCTGAAGTGGTCGCCCACGGACGACCGGCTGGTCAGCGGCGACGGCAGCGGCTATGCCCGCGTCTGGAACGCCGCCCCCAGCACCGCCTGGCGTCTGTTCCCACCCCAGGCTGCCCGCGGCGGCGATGGGTTTGCGAATACCGCCGACTGGTCCAGCGACGGACGGTACCTCGCAATAGCCGGCGGCGACAACATCTACGCCAACGAGCCGCCGCTCTTCGCCCTCTGGGATGTGCAAGCCAATCGGCTGCTGATGGAGAAGTTGGTTGACAAACTTCATTATTACGGAAACGGTGTGAAGTTCTCGCCGGATAATCGAGCACTCATCTATATCGGCATAAGGGCATTCAACAGTTACGCTGACACGGCCACCGCATACGTCTTCGATGCCCAGAGCGGCGAGATCATCCGCACCTTCACTCCGGGCGGCGAAGACCATATGACGTCCGGCTTTGCCTGGTCGCCGGACGGCTCTATGGTCGTCACGAATCTATTCAGCGGCGACTCCCTGGTCTGGGACTACCAGACGGGCAAACAGGTGGCCAGACTGCCGCATGGCAAAGAAGGGTTTCTAGCCGGCGATGCCTCGTGGTCGTCGGATGGATCGAAGATCGCCGTGTCCACCGATGACGGCAACGTGCATGTGTGGGATGCGCGCACCTGGCAACCGCTCTTCGTGGCGCAGCATGATCCATTGGCCTTGATGAATGTCGCGCGCTGGTCGCCGGACGGCAAACGCCTGCTGACCGGGGGCGGCGATCTGTCCGGCGGAAAAGACACCTCCGCCCGCATCTGGGACGCCGAGACGGGCAAGGAGTTGTTGGCCTTCCGCGGCCACGCCGAGATGGTATTCGTGGGAACCTGGTCGCCGGATGGCCGGCGCATCGCCACCATTGACAACGCCGGCGTCGTCAAAGTCTGGGACTCATCGACCGGCGAGGAGCTGCTGACCATTACGGTGCCATTGCTCTATTGGGGTCTCGCCCTGTGGTCTCCCGACGGGCAACATCTCGCCATCGTGGGGAACAAGACGCTGCTCAGCGTGTGGCGCGTTTGGCAGTCCAAGGAGGAGCTGGTCGCCTACGCCAGGGAATGCTGCGTCTTCCGGCAACTGACGGACGCGGAGCGGACGCAGTTCGGCCTGAAGTAGAGGGTGGGGCGCGCCGGTCTTGCGTGAGTCCCGCGCGCCGCTGGAGGATATGGCAGAGTGAGGCCGGCCGGCGGCTCAGTAGTTGGCGCCAACTTGCTGGATGGCGGCAGCGCAGGCCTCCCAGATATCTTTGCGCTGGGCGCGTAGGTCGCAGAATGGCGGGAGCGCCTGACCGGCGCCGATGAAACACCAGCCCAGCAGGCCGTGGTCATCAGCATCCTGCAAGGCGTCGAGCAACGCGTCAGCCGAGAGGATATCCCCTCTCAAGAACTGATCCACGATGCGGCGCAGCCGGCGATAGGTGCGGATGCATCCGCTCGCCAAAGCTTCGCGCTGGTCAAGTTGCAGGATCTCCACGGTTCTGAGGCCCCTGGCAGACCAATCCTGGCTATCTGCATCGAAACGGGGCACGATATTGCCTGTCTGTGGATCGAAATCGAGATACAGCCAGGGTTCCTCTGCGGTCGGGTCAATCAGCAAAGGAGCGCCATCTGCAGCCAGGGGAAAACGGTCGCCTTTCAGCCGGCCACATTCTGTGCAACAGAGGAGCAAGTTCGGCCACGCGAACATCCGCTCTGGATAGCGCGTTTTCGGCCAGAAATGCTCGATGTCCGTGCCATGGGAGTCGAGGCAATACATGCAACGCTGGCGCTCTCCCGTCATGCGTCTGAGGACATCCAGCACGGAGCGCAAGGTCGCCGACTGACGGCCGCTCTGCCATTCTTCATGCACGCGCAATTGGCCGGCGCGGTGCTTTTCGTCAGCTTGGTTCTGTTTCTGGATCAAGCCGTCTTGCGTCGCAGATGGAAGAACGGTGCGTATCACGCGGCGCATCGCGTCATAACTCCTCGTCGTTCTCAACCCAGAAACGCAGTTGCTCTACTTTCTTGTCTTCTTCAGGAGTCAACTTCGCGCCGGCGCGCCGCTTCCCCTGCAGGAGCGCGTACTCCGCGCGCGCCTGTACCGCGCGCGGAGAGCGCGTGTTTTTCAGGCCAAAGGCCGGCGTTAACAGAATCGTATCCGGTCGGGATGCAATGACTTTGCTGTAATCTTCGTCACTCAGTCTGCGCGGCAGGTCGCTACTGCCTGGCTCGGGCAATACGAAAAGTCCATGCGTATCCGCCGCCTGACAGATGAGTGGGCTATGCGTGGTGACCAGAAATTGAATATTCGGAAGGTGTTGCTTCAGCCAGAAGCCAATCTCGCGCTGCCACTCCGGGTGCAAGTGCGCGTCTATTTCGTCTACCAGCACGACGCCGCTGCGTCTGATGACCAATCGGTTGTTCTCGTCACGCTCGGTCAGTCCCTTCACGCCATATATGGCGATGAGATGGCGGATGATGTCGGCCAGCAACGCCAACGCCACACGGTAGCCATCGCTCATTTCGCCCCAGGTCAAGGCGATGCCATTGCGGTCGCGCAACCACAAGCCGTCCGAATCTACCTTATCTACCGAAATCTCATTGGGCAGCAAGTTATCACTCAATAGTTCCAGTAACAGTTCTAACTGCTTGCGTTCGTCTTCACGTTCTTCCAGGTCCTTATACCGCAGGTCACGCAGCCAGGTATCCACCTCTCCCAAAGACGCAGCCTCCTGGAAGAGCGTGATGAATCGCCCTGTAATGGGAGCAACCATCTGCCGAATGACATCCTGGCTGGGGCCAAAGACGCGTCGAAAAGGGCCATACCCACAAGAGAACCAGCCCTTGGCATCAGGTGACCACAGTGTGCGAGTCGGCGTTACGTAGCTAGGTGGCTTCCCTGATGGAATAGGATTATCTAGAGATGGTTCCCGCCCCCCATTTTTCACCGAGATCCTGGCAGGAAACATAGACCGAGAAGTCTTGCCCGAACCGGCGAAGCTATCATCATCAGGGCATGGGACGATCTCCAACTGAATGGATGCGTCTTCTTGCGCGCCGGAGCGAATCCAGCCTTGAAAGCTGGGTTGCAGGGCGCGGGCAGTGTCTTTGCCTGTCAATCCCACGGCAATGGCCTTGAGAAGTGAACTCTTGCCCGAACCATTGTCGCCGGTGAACACCGTCCAGCCGGCATACGTCCCATCCTGGCGCGTGAGATCGAAATCAAGCTCCGTGAACCCTCGGATGTTTTTTAGGACTACCTTGCTGATATACATGGATACACCTGTGACTTTTCCAGAGGCGGCGACCTTTGGTCATGTGTCCTACCCCGCGTTGCCGACTCTCCAGTATTATAAGAGGAAAACGCCGGCGTTGCAACAGCTTCGCATCGCGCATTTGTTTCATCGCCGTATTGATTCGCGCACATCGGACGCGCAGAGGTCGCATGGGATGCCCATGCGACCTCTGCTTCAGTAATGCTTCAGAATCCTACCGGCTATCATCCCACGGATAGAGCGGCCGCGTCAGCTTCGTATACGGCAGCGAGCGAAAGTCCGGCGTGCAAATCCCCGGCGCATCCACCATCAGGATAGCCGCCGCAATCGGCTCGAACGCCTCGCGGAACTGCGCCGGCGACTTGACCAGCACGATCTTGGCGTGCAGCGGCTCCAGCCCCACCGCCCGATAGACCCACGGGTTAATCACATGCACGGTGTTGGTAATCAACACCAGGTTGACCGCGCCGATCTCCAATACGACGCACGGCCCCATCTGGATCGGCATCCCGTAGGCCCGATACGCCGCGTCGGTGATCGTCTTGACCCGGCCGGTCACGACCACCGGCTGATTGTAGATCGGGTCGCGCTTGCCGCCCACAGAGAGGGTCACGGTGGCTCCGAAGCCGGCCGCGATAGCCTGCCCCACAGCCTCCGGGTCGATGCAGGTGACCAGCGCCGGCGCGGTCAGGTTGGCTTCCAGCATGGCGCGCAAGACATGCGTGCCGTCGCCGGCCGCCCCGCCGCCCACGCCGTCGGCCGGGTCCGAAAGCACCACCGGCCCGCCGGAGATTTCCAGGGCGCGCCGGATGGCCTCGGCCGGCTTGTACATCGGGAAGTCGAACTCGCGCCGGCGCTCCCAGGCTTGATCGCTGAACCGCGTCGCGGTTTCCAGCGATAGGGCCGGCGCGTTATCCGTGATGGCGATGGTCTTGAAGCCCAGGTCTGGC
>CAIQJD010000344.1 GCA_903872005.1 uncultured bacterium
AGTGAGTAGAAGAGAGCCGGCAACCCATGTCGGGCAGAGAAGCTGGACGCAGAAAGCGCAACCACAACATGCCTATTCTATCATAGGTTCATGGAGCGTGTCAATAGCGAATCCAGGGTAGGGTGTGTTTCACATTTTGAGAGACGAGTGCGCCGGCGCGACCCTTTGGAGCACGAAGGGCGCGAAAAGGACGCGAAAGACACGAAAGGGCGACTGTAGCATCATAGATCGCCATCCATGAGGCCACCTTTTCGCGCCTTTCGCTGCTTTCGTGTGTTTCGTGTTCCAAAGGCCGCCACAATGGAGCGGTTCGCCCGAAAACTTGAAACACACCCTTCAGGGTATTCTGCCGATTGCAGTTGAAATAGTGCGACGGTCTGACCAGCCCTTGGGCAAATTCGAAATAGCAGCATGATAGCCTGCGCAAGCGCGATTGCGATGTCGGAGTTGCCGCTCAGTATGCCTTCGGAAGGATGTCCAGCCGTTCGCAGCCTCCGTTGGGGTCGCCGGCTCGTGATCTCTGGCCTGACATCCAATTGCGACCGAATTGGATACACACCCGTCGCGCGGCCCCTGTTGCGCCGGCCGCCCGGCCGCGCTATAATCACCATGACGCCCGCAACGACGGATACCGCAAGAGGAGGATGCCCCATGTCCTGGCAAGAGCAGCTCAAAGGCGAAACGTTGGCCTGGCTGACGGAGCCGGCCGATCCCGGCGCGCGCTATCTGGCCCTGCGCGACCTGCTGGCCCTGGCGCCCGAAGATCCACAGCTCTGCGCCGCGCGGCGGGCCGCGCATGCCGCCGGCCCCCTGGCGACCATCCTCGACGCCATGCAGCCGGCCGGCTACTGGGTCGAGCCGGGGCCGGGCTACCTGCCCAAATATCGCTCCACCGTCTGGTCGCTGATCACCCTGGCGCAGCTCGGCGCGACGGCGGCCGACGACGCGCGCATCGGCAGTGCCTGCGCCCACATCCTGGAACAGGGCCTCACCGCCGGCGGGCAGTTCACGGCCAGCGGCGCGCCTTCGGGCACGGCCGACTGCCTGCAAGGCAACCTCTGTTGGGCGCTACGGACCCTGGGCAATGACGATCCGCGCCTGGCCGCGGCCTACGAATGGATGGCGCGCACGGTGACCGGCGAGGGGATCGCGCCCCATACGGAACGCGACGCGGCGCGGCGCTACTACGCCGGCAAATGCGGGCCGCTCTTCGCCTGCGGCAGCAACGACCGGCAGCCCTGCGCCTGGGGCGGCGTGAAAGTGCTGCTGGCCTTCAGCGTATGGCCGGCCGAGCGGCGCACGCCCCTCATCCAGCGCGCCATCGAGCAGGGCGCGGCCTTCTTCCTGGACGCCGACCCGGCCGCGGCCAATTACCCCTCGCCCTACGGCGGCAAGCCCAGCGGCAACTGGTGGAAGTTTGGCTTCCCGGTCTTCTACGTCACCGACATCCTGCAAATCGCCGAGGCGCTGGTCGGCCTGGGCTATGGCGCAGACCCGCGCCTGGGCAAGACCCTCGCCCTCATCCGCGCGAAGCAGGACGACGCTGGGCGCTGGGCGCTGGAATATGACTACGCCGGCAAGACCTGGGCCGACTGCGGGGCCAAGAAGCAGCCCAACAAATGGGTGACGCTGCGGGCGGCGCGGGTCTTGAAAGCCGCCTGGGAGGCGCAAGCTCCCGGCTAAGGCCCGGCGCGCCCCGGGCAAGGAGGCGCAAATGCACGCGAATCGGCGCGCACGGATGGGCGTCGCGCTCTTCGTCTTCCTCTTCTTATCGGTCGCGGCGCTCTCGCTGGC
>CAIQJD010000345.1 GCA_903872005.1 uncultured bacterium
CCACCTGAACACGGCCAACCCCAGTGAAGAACAACTGGACTATGAGCTGCTGACGCGCAACAAGATGCTGGACGCTCAGGAAGCATTACAGCGGTTCACCCTCCAGGCCAAGATTGATATGTTCAAGGCCGAACACGACGTAGTCGCGGCCCAGGACACCCTGGCGAACGCCATTCAGACGCTGGCCGAAGCGAAGGCCGGCCCCACAGCGACTACCCTGACCTCGGCGCAGAATGCCGTCGCCCAGGGCGAATACGATGTGCTGAAGACCGACCAGGATCTCAAGGATCTTCTCGCCGGCCCCGACCAGGACAAAGTCAAGCTGGCGCAGTCGCGCTACGACGCGGCCAAGGCCACCTATGACGACGCCGTCGCGGCGCTCAAGAGCGCGACCATGGTCGCCCCCTTCGCCGGCACGGTCGTCTCGGTCAACGCCGCGGTGGGCGACCTGGTCTCCCCGAATCTGGTCATCTTCACGCTGGCCGACCTGACCGAGCTGCGTATCTTGGCGAGCATTGACGAGACGCAGATCACGGGCGTCGCGGTCGGGCAGCCGGTCGCCATCACTCTGGATGCCTTGCCGGGCAAGAAGCTGCAGGGCCAGATTCTCGAAGTGCCGCTCGATGGCAAGCTGTCCAACAATGTCGTGACCTTCTCAGTGGACATCGCCCTGACCAAGACCGACGGCGCCGCGCTCAAGCCGGGCATGACGGCTAATCTGGTCATCACCACCGGCTCCAAGAAGAGCGTATTGATCGTCCCCACCATGGGCGTCGCGACCAACTCGCAAGGCACATTGGTGACGGTGCGCGAATCGGCCACCAGCAAGACGACCAGCCAAGTGCCGGTCGAGATCGGCATCAAGAACGGATCGTATACCGAGATCGTGCGTGGCTTGAACGAAGGCGACATCGTGGTCATCACGTACAAAGCGCAATCAACGACGCAGAATCAGCGCGGTTTCGATGGCGGGCCGCCGCCGGGCGCGGCTGGTGGAAGCACAAGCAACAGCAACCAGAATCAGCGCACCGGGAACTAGGGCTACCAGAGGAACCAAGGATGGAGATGACACTATGAAGAAACTGCGGACGTGGCTCATTATACTGATCTTGGCCGTAGCCGCCGGCGGTGGGGCATTCTATCTGACGCAGGGAAAGATCACGTTGCCTTCAACAGCTACAGCGACTGCGACGCCTACTTCTTATACGCAAAACGTGCAAGTGCAACGCGGCAATATCACCGCCAGCATCTCGCCCACCGGCGATGTCTATGCCGTCAACTCGGCGAGCCTGAGCTTCCGCGTGACGGCGACTATCTTGGAGCTGAACGCCAAAGCCGGCCAGGTCGTGAAGAAGGGCGATGTGTTGGCGAAAGCCGATACGACCTCCTTCCAGCGCACAGTGGATCAGGCGCAGGCCGATCTGCTGTCCGCCCAGGACGATCTGACGACGTTGCAAGATGGCTATACGGACCTGGATATCCGCAAGGCCAAACTGACGGTGGCCCAGGCCGAAGCCAGCGTCGCCGCGGCGAAGCAGGCGAAAGCAGACCTGTTGGCCCCGGATCTGGACACGCTGAAGCAGAGCGTCAGCACCGCGCAGTATGATTTGGAAAGCGCCCGGCTGAATCTGGATCTGACCAAGATCAACACGACGGTTACCAAGTCGGTGCGCGACCTGGAATACACCCTGCAATGGTATGATCGCGCCATACGCGACCTGCAGGCGGCCAAACCCGGCGCCAACCCGGACATCGTCAGCCCGGCCTCGAATGGGACGGCGCAAGCCAGCTTGGCCGCCCCCGGCGGTCGCTCTTCGGCGCAGCCTCTCACTCTGGAGGAGGCGCAAGCCGGCCGGGCCGATACCCAGAAGGCGCTGACGCTGGCGCGGCTCAACGCGACCATGACGCTGGAAAGCGCCCAGAGCCGCGTGACACAGGCGATCCAAAAGCTGGCAGACGCGCAGGACAAGCTCAAGGACGCCCAGGCCGGCCCCGACGCGGTCGAGCTAGCGCAGGCGGATAACACCATCGTGCAGGCGCAGGCCAAGCTGGCCAAGGCTCAGGACGATCTGAAGACCATGCAAGCCGGCCCCGACAAGAAGAAAGTGGAGTTGGCGCAGGCCAAGGTGGATGCGGCCAAGGCGACCCTGGCGCAGGCGCAAGCCAACCTGTTGTATACCGCGCTCGCCGCGCCCTTCAATGGCACGATCATCGCCGTGAATGTCGAAGCCGGCGACGACGTGACCTCCAGCAAGGTCGTCTTGACGATGGCCGACCTGAGCCTGTTGCAGGTGCGGGCCACCATTGACGAGACCAAGATCACGCAGGTCAAAGTGGATCAGGTCGCTACCATCACCTTCGACGCCCTGCCTGGCAAGACCTTCAAGGGCAAGGTGTTGGAAGTGCCGGTGCAGGGCACGCTGTCCAATAACGTGGTGAACTACGCGGTGCCCATCAGCCTGGAGAATCTGCCGGCCGGCACGCTCAAGCCGGGCATGACGGCCAATATCACCCTGGTGACGGGGAGCAAGCAGAACGTGTTGCTCCTGCCGGCCTACGCCGTGCAGCAGACCACCGACGGCGTCGTCGTGAACGTCCTGGAAACCAGCGGGCAGACCACGCAGACGCCGGTGCAGACCGGCCTGACCAATGGCGTCTACGTTGAAATCACGCGTGGCCTGAACGAGGGCGATACCGTCGTGGCAACGCTCAAGGCGAGCACGACCCAGCAGAACTTCGGCGGCGGCGGCGCGGGCAATATCACGTTCTTCGGCAGTGGCGGCAGGTAGAGGAGGCTGAACGAAGTCTTATGAACATCTTCCAGAGCACCGTCCTGGCCACGCAGTCCATCCTGCGTAACAAGCTGCGGGCCTCCTTGACCATGTTGGGCATCGTCATCGGCGTGGCGGCGGTGATCGCGTTGGTCGCCGCCGGCGCCGGCGCGCAGGCGCAAGTACTGGAACGTTTCGAGAGCCTGGGGGCGAATATCCTGACCATCCAGCCGGGAGCATCGCTCTTCCGCGGACCGAACAGCAGCAGTTCGAAGTCTTTCACGAACGCAGACATCGAAACGATCCGCATGTTGGCGACATCGGTCAAGGCGTTGGCGCCGCAGTACTCCGGCCGCGCCACGCTGGGGTACGGGTCCAACAATACTAGCTCCCAGGTCCTGGGCACAACGTCCGAGTACGCGATCGTGAACGAACTGCAGTTGAGTGAAGGCCGCTTCCTGAGCGAGCTGGATGAGGCCAATCGGGAGCGCGTCGTCATCCTCAGCTCGACGATGGCCGACACCCTCTTCAGCGGCACGCTGATTGACCCGGTCGGCCAGATGATCAAGATCAATCGCGAGCCGTATGAAGTGATCGGCGTGCTGGCCGCGGTGGACTCGCGCATCCCGTTCATGTCCAGCAATGACGCGATCATCCCGTTGAGCACGGCGCAGCTCAAGTTCGGCGGCGTGAGCAACAAGACGGTCAGTAGCATCAGCGTCAAAGTGGTCTCGTCCTCGCAGGTCGCCTTCGCCAAGGCCGAGCTGGCGACTATCGTGCGGACCATGCGCGGCATCGCGGCCGGCAAGTCCGACGACTTCAACATCCAGGATCCGAGCCAGATCGTCGAGAACATCACGGCGACGACCCAAACCTTCACAACCCTGCTGGGCAGCATCGCGGCTATCTCGCTGGTGGTGGGCGGCATCGGCATCATGAACATCATGCTGGTGTCGGTCACGGAGCGCACGCGCGAGATCGGCATCCGCAAGGCGGTGGGCGCGAAGCGCCGGCACATCTTGCTGCAATTCCTGGTCGAGTCCACCGTGCTGAGCGTCCTGGGAGGCGTCATTGGGATTGCCATCGGCATCGGCGCGGCGCAGATCATCGCGCCGATGCTCGGAGCCAGCAAAGCCGTCGTCACCAGCAGCAGCATCATTCTGGCCCTGGCCGTCTCCATGGGCGTGGGCATCTTCTTTGGCATCTATCCGGCCAACCGGGCCGCGCAGCTCAACCCGATTGATGCCTTGCGCTACGAGTAAACTCGCATGGCCGGCCGAGCCGGCCGTGCGGGAGCGACGCGTATGTTGCAGTACTTTCAACGGTGGGCCAGGGCAGAAGCAGACTGGCCCACCAGACCCCACTGGACACGCCGGGAGGTCGTCCTCTGCGCCGGCCTCCTGGCGATAGCCCTCCTCTTGCGCGTCATCAGCCTCAACGATGTCCCGCCGGGCATGCAACACGATGAGGTCTTCGACGCGCGCTTCGCCACGGAAATCCTGAACGGGGCGCGGCCGGTCTTCTTCGACGAGAATACCGGCGTCTTCCCGCTCTTCCCCTACCTGGTCGCCGGCGCCTTCGCCCTGCTGGGGCGCAACGTCATCGCCCTGCGCCTCACCGCGGCCGGCGTCGGCGTCGCCGGCCTGGCGGTCAGTTACCTGCTGCTGCGCGAGCTGGTCGGCCGCAAAGCCGCGCTCCTGGCCCTGGCCGGCCTGAGCGTCTCCTTCTGGCACCTCTTCGACAGTCGCGTCGGCATCGAGCCGATCATCGCGCCGCTGATGGCCGGCCTGACCTTCTACCTGTTCTGGCAAGCTTTGCGGCGCGGCCGGCTCCTCTGGCATCTGGCGGCCGGCCTGAGCATGGGCGCGGCCCAATATGCCCATCGCACCGGCCCGCTCATCCCGCTCACCGTCGCCGCCTTCGTCGTCTATCTGCTCCTGACGCGGCGCGACTGGCTGTGCGGCGACGGCCGGCGTCTCACCCTGCGGCGCGGCCTGGCCGGCGTGGCCGTGACCTTCCTCGTCGCCGGCCTGGTCGCCGCGCCCCTGGCAGCGCACATCCTCAGCCATACGGACGCCTCGCTGTTACGCGTGCGCCAATTGAGCTACGACCTCACAGCCCTGCTGGGCGGCAACCTGGGGCCTGTCTGGAAGGATGTCATGGGCGTCCTGGGCATGTTCGGCCTGCGCGGCGACCCGGAATGGCGCTACAATATCGCCTATCGGCCCATCTTCGACCCGCTGACCGGCGCTCTCTTCTGGACCGGCATTGCGCTCTGTCTGGCGCGCCTGCGCCGGCCGGCCAATGCCCTGCTCCTCCTCTGGCTGCCCATCAACCTGGCGGCCGCCGCGGTCACATCGCCCAGCCCGGCCAGCACGCGCGCCCTGGGCGCAATTGTCCCGATCTACACCATGCCGGCCATCGTGTTAGCAGCCGGCTGGGACTGGGCCAACTGGCGGCAGGACCGGCGCGCGCGCCTTGCCATCGCCGGGTTGGCGGCGCTCCTGCTGGCCGGCAACGCCCTCTGGACGCTGCGCGACTACTTCTACGTCTGGCCGGCGAGCGAAGAGGCGCGCGCGATCTATCGCGCCGATCTGGCCGACGCGGCCGACTATCTGGACGACCAGCAGCCGGCCGGCGCCGTCTGCATCTCGGCGCAGTTCGCCGCCGACCTGGATCAACAGACTTTCGACTATACCCTGCGCGACAAGCGCCAGGTCAAGTGGTTCGACGGCCGGCAATCGCTGGTGATCCCGGCCACGCCGCAGAACGAGCCAGTGACCTATGTCTTCCCGGCCACCAATCCCATATCGCCGGCCATCGAGCAACGCCTGGAGCCGGCGCTGGCCCGGCCCCAGGAGATCATGGATCGCGCTGGCGCAGTGACGCTGGAGATCTACACCCTGGAGCCGGCGCAGATGGAGCGCGTGCGCGATCTCCAGCCGGCCTATCCCCTGGGCGTCAACCTCAGCGACGAGATTGACCTGATCGGCTACGACTTGCCGCAGACGGTCCAGGCCGGCGAGAGCGTGAATCTGACCGTCTACTGGCGGGTGCGCCACGGTGGGCATGGCGACGTCAGCTACGCCTTCTTCGCCCATCTCCTGGATGCCCACGACGTGGGCTGGGCACAGGATGATCCGACCGGCTTCCCCTCGCATAGCTGGGGAGCCGGCGATCTGGTCATTCAGTTCTTCAATCTTGCCGTCCCCGGCGACGCGCCGCCGGGCGTCTACCACATTGAGCTGGGCGTGTATGCTCAGAGCAACGGCCAACGCCTGGCGCAGATAGACGCGGCCGGCAATCTCGGCTCCGATGTCCTGACCCTCCATCGCCTGAACGTGGCCGTGCCGACGCTGCCGCCGGCGGCCGAGGAGCTGCCCATTGCCG
>CAIQJD010000346.1 GCA_903872005.1 uncultured bacterium
CCGCGCCCCTTGACGTTTCTGGATTGCGCTCTTCACCTGAGCTTGCCGCGCATCGTGCACGCATGTTGGGGGACTGTGACTCTGGATTTCCGAACGGTGCTGCTGCGCCGTCGGAGTTGCTGCTCAACATGCCATCGGAAGGATGTTCCGCGGTTCGCCGACCGCCGGCTTTCGATCTCTGGCTTGACATCGAATATCAACCGACATGGATACACGACCTCTTCTAAAAATGCCTCTTGCAAAGATTCAGAAACAGGTGTATAATAATGTCATCAATTTGCGAGTAGTCTGAGTTCTGTTTCCTGCCAATGGATCGGTCACGTACGTTTTCCCCTAGGTATGGGTTTATTCACGCTGAAACATTGATCGGGAGAGAGGTTGTCTCGTCTCCGGTCGCCTTTCCATGGGACATTTGCGCGAGTTGTTGTTGGATTCCACGCTAGAATTTACGAATGTAGTGTCCGTTGTTTATACGCTTGCGTTCGATGTTGATGTGAGTCTAGTGGAATGGGCCACAACGGGTTTCATCGCAGCGATAGGGGTTCCTGTTTCACCCAGAAGCGTCTAAACGCGTGTGATGTTTTCGCGCGTCTAGGCGTCGAGACGCGTTCCGATCAATGCCCCGCGAATCCCGTGAAACGCGCTCAAGTCCTCCGTGTAGATCAAGCGGCTGTTGTAGGCTTTCTTCTTGCGAAGCCCACGTTGGATCATGCGGCTTCTGCGGTCAACCCGCGTCTTCGGGTTTCGCATTTCCCCATCGTCGCCCCGAATTGTTCTGAAGCATATACGTATTATGTGGAAACCCTGTGCCTGAGGCCCCTGCAAAGATTTCGCCGCGAACGCCGAGGGGCGTTGTGGAGAAGCGCTAGGAGGATCGTTTGCTTACTAAGCAAGAACTGGAAAAAAAGCTGGTGCAGGCAGAAGAGGAAGTGTTCCGGTATGGGGAGGGTGGCATAGCCCTGCCGGGATACGAACAGAAATATCAGGATGCGCTGCGGCGGAAGGCTGAACTGGAGGCGCAGCTTCAACAGCCGGCCGCCGGCGAGGCGCTCCCCACGCCGGCCGAGCCGCTCATCCTCGAAGACCCGGCCTACACGCAGTTCATGCAGGTCGCCGTGACGGCGCTTCAGGAAAGTCGCTGGGATGACGCGCGCACCGCGCTAGGTGATGCGCGCGCTTTCGCGCGCGGCGAGCAACAGGAGCGGCGTGTCGACGCGCAGATCGCGGCTGTTGAAGTGGCGAAGCGGCGCGCGGAAGACGCCGTTCTGGCGCAACGCGCCAGCGAACGGCTGGCGGATGCGGAACGGCTGGCGCAAGCGGAGCAATACGAAGAAGCCATCCAGGCTGCAGAAGACGCGGTGCGATTGGCGCCGGCAGATAAGCGGCAGGATGCTGAGAAGAAACGCGACGCGTATAAAGACCAACAGGCCCAACTGTTGAATGCCCTGAACGGCGAGTTTGACGCGGCGCTTGCGCAGGATAATCTGGACCTGGCGCGGGCCAAACTCGACAAGCTCGCGCAGGTCAAGTCGGCTGATCAACGACTGGGCGGGCGGCGCCAGGAATTGCAGGAGAAAGAGCGGGAGCGCGCCGCAGGCGACAGAAAAAGAGCGCTGCGGGCGCAACTGGAGGAGCGGTGGGGAAAGGGCCTGAGAGCCTATGCCACAGACGCGAAGGCGATCGCGCTGCGGGCGGCGGCCGAATACCCAGAGGACCGGGACTTCAATGCCTGGGCGCAAGAGGCCGAGCAGAAGGAACGCGAAGCGGCGCAGCGAGAGCAGTTATGGCTGACTTCGACATCTCTGGAAGAATTTGCCAAAGTGGAGCGGGAATGGGTCGAAAAGGCGCATGCCGGTTGGCCCACCCTGCCCAACTACAAGATCGAGCCTCGTATCAATGACCTGGGGCGATTGGAGCCTGAAGTCACCCAGGTGGGCGATCTGCCGGCCGAGCAGGCCATCGCGCAACTCATTGATGGCATTGCCCGGTTCTGCCAGGCGAAAGGGAAAGAGTACCTGGAACAGGCCCAACGTGAAATGCCGGCCAATCCCCATCGCGCCAGAAACCTCCTGCACACCGTGCTGGGATTCCCGCCTGACGTGCAGGGATTCCCACACCTGATGAATAGGACGCTGTTCCAGGACTATCTGGATCAGACTGTGCAACCCGCCGTTGTCCTGCGCGAGTGGATTAACAAACGCGCGCCCGAAGTAGTAAAAGATCTAAGCACCGACGACGCCGTGCTGGCAGCCTGGAAAGCGCTGAAAGGTCTCAAGAGGAACGATGCCTTTGCGACGAGCGTTGACGAGCAGATGAATAGGATCCGGCGCGACGTAATTTGCAGCATTGAACGGAGATTGACGCGTTGCGACGAGGCGCTGCGAGCCCGCCGCTGGCCCGAAGCGGAGCGGGACGCCCGGGAGACGCGCGATTTGCTGGATGGGGACCCATCGCCCCTGCTCGAGCTGCGCGCGCGCGCCGACACGCTGGTTGCCAGGGCGGTACGTTTGCAGGATCTGCGCGGCAAAGTAGACGCCGTGAAGACGAACATGGACGCGCAGGCGCTGCGCGATCCACAGGCGGCGGCGCGACAACTTGAAGCGTGGGAGAAAGATTTCGGAGAACTGGTAAAGGAGTTCCCGGAAATCACGGGGTGGGCCGATAGCGTCCGGGCGCGTACCGACTTGCTATCCGCTCTGGCGGATATTGAATCGGGTTATCGGGCCTTGCCGGCCACGGACCTGCAACTGCGCCTGACGCGCCTGGAGAGCTTGCAACGTCAGGTAGGCCGGTCGCCGGATCTGGACGCGGCGCGCCGGCGACTGGAGCTACGCAAGACCTTTCTGGAGGCGGAGAGCCAGTACCGCAAGCCGGACCAACGGGACGATTCAGAGGCGAAGCTACGCGAAGTGGCGGGCGCGCACAGTGAAGACAGCATCCAGGCGCAGCAGTATCTGGATGAATTGCAGGAGCAGCGCGAGCAAGCCGAAAAAGCGGAGCGGGCGTTGGAGGATGCCAAAGACGCGGTGAAGAGACACTCAGACTTGCGCCTGGCGTTGGAGATCCTGAACCCTTGGATCAATCAGCCGGGAGGGATCGGCCAACGCATTCGCCAGCAAGCGCGAGCGTACGAGGATCAATTGCGCACGAAACTGAAAGGGCAGTTGGATGCCTTCGCGAGAAATCCTGCAAGCGCGTCTCTGGAAACGATCACGGAGCGTCTGAAGGAGTATAAGCAACTGGCGCCCAGCGCCGGCGCGGATTGGGAACAAGAGCACATGCCGGCGATCTACGCTCGCGCCGCCGACATCGTTGCCAAACTCGGCGGCGTCAATCTGGAAAAAGCGGTTGCACTGCTGACCGACGCGGTGAGACTGGCGCCGGAAGTGGAAGAATGGCAGCGCAAGAAGCGTGAAGCAAGCCGGGCGCTCACGCGCCAGAGAGTTGTCATTGAACGGGCGAAGCCACAGGAGCAGCTCAGTCAGGCATTGGCAGACGCCGAATCATCGTGGCTCCGCTTCACTTCTGTCTATCCGGACGATGTGGATGCGTACATCGAGTTGGCAAGTCTGGCCTTCGATCGCGAGCGTTTCGAGCAGGGATTGCGCTATCTGGATGTGGCCCAGCAGAACAATGCGGCGCAGACCGGCGCGCTGCAGCCGACCATTTCGAAATGGCATCAGAGCCTCACGGATGCGTTGGATGTCCAGCAGACCAAAGCGAAGATTCTGGCAGACCTGGGCGAGGAGAACCGGGCCTTCGAGTATAAGATGGCTATTCAGGACTTTGAGGCTTTGAAGCAACGTTTGAAGCAACGGCAGTCATCGCTCGGCAGCGACCTGGACGCCTGGTTCGAGAAGCAAAAGAAGGACCTGGCGCGCAGACTTTCTGAGAAGATGACGGCTATCCCCGTCCCGCTGCCCGATCAGAGTGCGGTGGGCGATGCGCAACGCTGGACGCTGGCGGTCAAGATTCTCATCCTTGACCCGCAAGATGCCGCCGCCGGCGCGGAAATCGGCCGCGCGGTCCTGGCCGCATCCCGTGTGGAAGGGGCCGTTACGGTTCTGGTTGCTAACACAACGGGCGCAGCAGAAGTGGTGGATGACGCCGGCAGGCGGTCGCCGGTGGAGCCGCGTCAGGCGCTGGACTACCAATTGGAGCAAGCAAAGGAACTTCAGAAGCGGGCCTACGCGCTCAAGCAACTGTTGGATGAGCAAGCGCTCAATTTGGGAGGAACATCAGAACAAGGGCAGGTCACGCAAAGCATCGTGACGATCAACAACCGCATTAAGGACCTGGAGCAGTTGGCAACGCTGGTGCGCCAGGCGCGCGCCCAATTGCGTGGGGCGCGTGGCTCGACCTTTGAGAGCCGGCGCGAAGACCCTGACCTGGACCCGTTCACGGTCGTTGCGGATACCCTGGGCGACATCAACAACCTGCCAATCTCGTTTGCCAACCATCTGACGGTCGTGGCGTTGACGCGCGATGTCGCGCGAGCGCGTCAATGTCGCGACGACATCCAGACGGAAATCGGCCGGTTGCAACAGGCCGTGCAAGATGAAGAATTCCGGGCCGCGTTGGATGCGATTGACAGAATTCTCAAGCTGGATCCTCCCGATTCGGTCAACGGCAGTTTTCAGGTCAGCCAAAACGTGAGGATAGCGGACCAGTTCCGGGGAGATAGCGTACCATTGGAGTCGCCCTCGGCTACGCCGGGGCGGTTGGCGCAAGATAACCTGCATGGCCGCATGCAAACGCGATTGACGCAATGGGAAACGATTGACGCCTGGCAACGGCCCATGGGCCTGGTGGATTGGAAAGCCGATGCTCCGATGCCCAATGGATGCAAGCGCCTGAGTTGGCAACAACACGGCAAGGAGGTGTGCGAGACACACTGGAAGAAGGGGCTTTTCAAGCGCGCCGGCGAAATCATCATGAGCGCTTTGGGAGACGAGACAAGTGAGGTCATTCCAGAGTTGGGGGAACGTTGGTCGTTGCGCCGCTGTGAATGCTATCTGGCGGATCCTTGCGCGGCGGATGGCACCGTGTTGAAAGATCTCCTGGAGCAGGGGAGGGCCTTGAGTCAGCGGGTGCGAAATGTGGTGGATGCGCGTCTGCAAGCCCTGCGCGCCATTCAA
>CAIQJD010000347.1 GCA_903872005.1 uncultured bacterium
GAGTATACTAGCACCTAGTTGCCCCTGTAGCTCAGTGGATAGAGCAGTGGCCTCCGGAGCCATGTGCAGGCGTTCGAGTCGCCTCAGGGGTACTGCGTGACACACCGGCCCCCGCCAGATGACTGGCGGGGGCCTTTTCGTTCGGCCGGCTGCTCAGGGCGTCGGGCCGCCCACGGGGCTGTTCCCGCTGAAGGTGTAGGCATTGAACCAGGCCCCGACGCCCGGCTGGATATAGCGGCCGGCCGCCGGCTCATACTGCCGCTGCCCAAAGGTGTACAACCCCGTCGGCGCATCCCAGCGCCGGCCGGCATACAGATACGGATTCCCCAACGCGCTGGCCCCGCCGCCGCTAAACGTCGGCGCTCCGAAGGGCGTGTATGCCACTTGCTCGACGATAGCGCCGGCCGCGTCCAGCAACACCCGCACGCTCCCCAGCGCATCGGGCTGGTAGAAGACCCGTCCGCCGGCCCGCTCCATGAACACGCCCGGCGCGTAGAGCGTCGCCAGCCCGCCGGCCAGTTCCCGCTCTTCGGCGACATCCGCGCCGGCGTACAGGTGGCGCATCCCGCCGCCATCGCTCAGGGTCGCGATGCGCCGGCCAAGCGCATCGTAGCGATAGACGCTGGTCTGGGTCGCCGAAGCGCCGGCCTCAGCCGAAGCCGTAACCACCCGCGTCACGCTCAAGAGCCGATCAGCGAAGTCATAGCGATAGACCGCAATCACCTCCAGGTCGCCGCCGAAGCCGGCGACCTCGGACGACGCGGCAGCATGGGCCGGCGTCCAACGCTTCAGGATCAGCGGCAAGTAGACCCGGAAATCGCGCGGCGCGCTGATCCAGTGGGTCAGGCGCAGATTGCCATTGGCGTCGTAGGCGCGCGCCTCCCCATCCACCGCCACGTACTGGTTCATCTCGTTCGTGCGGTACAGGACGCTGCGCCCATCGCGCTCCGTCTGCACGCGGTTGCCGGCCGCGTCATAGCGATAGACGAACTCGCCGGCCGGTCCCTGCGCCCGTACCAGCCGATTCAGACTATCGTAACGGTAGCCAGTCAAAACCCCGGCCGGCAGCGCTGTCTCACTCACGCGATTGCCGGCGCGGTCGTAGCTGTAGCTCCACCCGGCCAACAGAGCTTGATCGCTGATGCGCCGGCGCTGCACCGAGCTGACCTGCTGCGCCCCGTCATAGGTATAGACGATGGCCGTGCCATTGGCGTCAGCGCGCCCCAACGGCCGCCATGCGCCGATATAGGCATAGCTGGCGATGCCGCCGGCGCCGTCAGCCAGAGTCGTCACGCGCCCCAGCGCATCATACGTGTAGCGCAACGCCGCGCCGCCGGGGTACGTCAGCGTCAGGCGATTTCCCACACCGTCGTAGGCGCTGCGCATGGTCAGCCCGTTCTGCGTCTCGCTGAGCAGGTTGGACAAGCTGTCATAGCGCCGGCTCAAGCTGCTATCATCGGCCGGCTCGGCCGGCTCGTTGTCGTCGGTAGCCGTCGTCAGCCGCGCCAGGCCATCATAGGTCATGCTCTGATGTGTGGATCCGCCTACCCCTGGGCCGCGCGTAGCATCGGTGACGGTGCGCCGACCCAGCGCATCATAGGTATGCTGCGCCAGGCTGTCGTTGGGATCGGTGCGCTGGATCAGGTTGCCGGCCGAATCATAGGCCAGCGCTTCTTGCGAGCCATCGGGATAGGTCATGCCGGTCAGCCGGCCGAGCATGTCATACGCGTAGGTCGTCGGGTTGCCATTGGGGTCGCGCCGCTCGATGAGCCGGCCGGCGAAGTTATACGTGTTCTGAATCGTCGCCGCGCCAAGGATCATGCCATCGCCCTGACCGCCGGCCCGCAGGTGCGCCGTCGTCGTCAGCCGGCGCGTCAGCCCATCATAGGTATAGACGGTAGTATTCCCATGCCCGTTCACGCCGCCAGCCACAGGGCCGTTGGCGTCGCTGCTGAAGATCAGATCGCCGCGACTGTCATAGGCCGACCGGGTCGTCTGCCCCAGTGGGTCGGCGCTCTGGATAAGCCGGCCGGCCGCGTCGTAGGCATAGGTCAACGTGAAGGTCTCCGTCGGCGTCAGGCCGGCCGGCTGGCGCTCGATGACGACGGCGCGTACCAGATTGCCAGCGCCATCATAGCGGTAGGCCGACTGATTGTCCAGGGCGTCCGTGATGCGAATGCGCCGGCTGAAGGCGTCGTAGGCATAGCGCGTCGCGTCGCCTTTGTCATTCACCAGGGACGTCAGGTTGTTGTTGCGATTGTAGCCATACCAGGTTTCGACCCAACCGTCGCCGTTGGCGTCGGTCGTGATCGGCGTCAAGACGCCGCTGGCGATATCCGCACTGAAGAACTGCCGGCGCGACTGGTAGAGCCGGCCGCGTTCGTCGTAGCGATACTGCGCGTGGCTGAGCAAAACCGCGCCGGCGACGTTGAGCAGCCGGCCGGGGTTACGCCCATCCTGCCCGTCGCGGACGCGTTGCGCCACGATGCTGCCGCGCGCGTCGTAGTCCCAGGCCGTGATGTTGCCCAGGGCGTCCACGCAGCCGACGCGGCGGTCGAAGCCATCGTAGTAGCAGTCGGTCGGATGGCCGGCGCCGTCAGTGCTGCGGCGCAGATTGCTGTTGACGTCATACGCATAGGTAGTCGTAGTCTCGGCCGGCGAGCCGGCGCCCTGCGTCTGACTGGTCAGCAGATGGCGCGCGTCGTAGGTGTATTCCGTCCGATTCCCCATCGGGCCGGTCATCGCGACCAACCGCTCCAGGGGGTCGTACTCGAAATCGGTCTGCGAAAAGACCCCCGGCGCGATCTCAACCGACTGGCGCACCGGATTATCCAGCAGATCGTAGACCGTCGTCGTACTGAGCCAGGGATTGGCAGGATCGCGCTGCTGCACGCCGGTTGGATGGGAATTCGTGTCCAGCTCCGGCAGGACATTCTCGATGTCCACGCGCGTCAAGTTGTCGTTGGCGTCATACCAATAGAGCGTCTCGTAGTCCAGCGCGCCGGCCGCGCGCGTCTCTTGCACCACCTGATCGAGCGCGTTCACCGCGAATTCGGTCCGCACGCCGCGCCCATCGGTGACGGCCACGATATTGCCGACCGCATCGTAGGCA
>CAIQJD010000348.1 GCA_903872005.1 uncultured bacterium
GCAATTGGTAGACCACCGCTGGCGGGTGTGTTTCACATTTTGGGGGACGGGCATCGGGGCTGTCGTAGCCTAACCCCTTGTGGGCGTTTTGGGCCGGGTCAGACGCGCACAAGGCGCCAGGCTACACACGCGCCCAAAAACTGAAATATGCCCACCGCTGGCGGGACGCTTGACTTGTCCGGGCGGCCGGCGTATACTCTGTTCAGAAAGGCAGCGAGGGGGGGGACGCGCCCGTGCCAACTCTGTTGAGAGGTTGGAATGAGTACTTTAGCCGTTGAGATTCAAGTCGCCAGTCTGACGAATGTCTCCGTCACGGACGAAGCATTGACCGTTGACCTGACGGACGGGCGCACGATTTCCGTGCCGCTGGGATGGTATCCGCGCCTGTTGCATGGAACGCCGGCCGAACGCGTCAACTGGCGATTCATCGGCCGCGGGGAGGGCATCCACTGGCCCGACCTCGACGAAGACATCAGCGCCGAGAACATCGTCTTGGGACAACCTTCTGGAGAGAGCCAACGTTCCTTTCAGAAGTGGTTGGCCGGCCGCGGCGCGCTAATGCCATAGTTGCCCCCACCTTCGGGATGGAGACGCCCATGCATCCCAATTTCGCCGCTTATCTCAGCCGCATCGAGGCCGACTATCGCGGCGGCAAAGCCACCGAATATACCTACCGGTCGTCGCTGGAAGGACTCCTGGAGGCGTTGCAGCCCGACATCCAGGCGTCCAACGACCCCAAGCACGTCCAGTGCGGCGCGCCGGACTTCATCGTCGAGCGCCGGCATACGCCGCTGGGCTACGTCATCCCATCCTGGCCGCTGCCATAACCCACAGGAGGTCGCATGCAACCCTATCCCTACTCTCCCACCCTGGACGACGCCTTCCGTTACCTGCCCGGCGGGCACATCATGACCGGCGGGCTGAACTCGCCGGCGCGCCCGACCTTCCTCTTCTCGCACGGCGAGGGCGCGTACATTTACACCACCGACGGCCGGCGCTTGCTGGATACGATCCTGGGCGCCGGCGTCCACCTGCTGGGGCATGGCGCCGCGCCGGTGGTCGAGGCGGCGCGCGCCCAACTGGAACGCGGCATCAACTTCATGCACCCCAGCCCGCCATCGGTCGAGCTGGCGCGCCTGGTAGTAGAAGCCATCCCCGGCGCGTACCAGGCGCGCTTCTTCAGCAGCGGCTCCGAGGCGGTGCTGTGCGCGGCGCGGCTGATCCGCGCTCATACCGGCAAAGAGAAGATCCTGAAATTCGCCGGCTCCTATCACGGCTTCTCCGACGCGCTCATGTACAACACCAACTACGGCCATCCCGACGCCTGGGCCGACGCGCCGCAGGCGACAGTGGATAGCGCCGGCATTCCGGCCAGCCAGCGCGACCTGGTCCTGGTGACGCCCTACAACGACATCGCCCGGGCGCGCCAGATCGTGCGCGACAACCACAAAGAGCTGGCCGGCATCTTCGCCGAGCCGCTGATGCGCGGCATCGAGCCGGCGCCGGGCTTCTTGGAAGGGATCCGCGAGCTGGCGACGCAATACCATCTCCCCCTGGTCTTCGATGAAGTGGGCACGGGCTTCCGCATCGCCTACGGCGGCGCGCAGGAGTTCTACGGGATCACGGCCGATCTGGCGGTCTTCGGCAAGGCGCTGGGCGCCGGCTTCCCCATCGGGGCCATCGCCGGCAGCGAAGAGCTGATGCGCTATCTCGACCCGGCGTCGCCGGATGAGCGCCGCATCTACGCCCTGGGGAGCTTCTACGGCAATGCCATGTCCGCGGCCGTGGCCGTCGCCAACCTCAACGAGCTGCGGAAGCCGGGGACGTATGAGCATCTGGCAGCCTATGGCGCGGGACTGCGCCAGGGCCTGGCGGAGATCTTCGCCCGCTATCGCCTGCCGGCGCAGATCACCGGCGTCGCCTCTTTCGCCGAACTCTTCTTCATGTCGGAGCCGATTACGGACTATCTCAGCACGCAGCGCTCCAATCTGCGCCTCAAGGGGCTGATGGGCGCGCAGTTGCCGCTGCATGGCGTCTGGGGCGGCGGCGGGCGCTACAACGCGTCGGTCTGTCACGGCGACGCCGAGCTGGCGGTGATGCTGGGCGCGGTGGACGAGAGCCTGCGCGCCGTCAAGGCGGCCGGCGGCTTCTGATGAGTACGGTTTTGTAGCATCGGCCCTTGTGGCCGTCCGAAGCCCCCAGACGCCCACAAGGGGCGATGCTACGAGACGCGCTCGGCGCTCGTTTTCTAACGGAGGTGTGTGATGAAAACTGGTCGGTTGGCGCTCCTGATCGCGCTGGTGTTGTTGGTGGGCGTGTTGATTGGCGGCGAGGGCCGGCCGGCGCCCAGCCTGGCGCAAGAGAAGCCGGCGACGCCGCGCCTGATCACCGTCACGGGCGAAGCCGAGGTCAAAGTCGTCCCCGACGAAGCGACCCTCACCCTGGGCGTGGAGACCTGGGATACGGACCTGGATCGCGCCAAGAAGAAGAACGATGACGCCGTCAAGAAGCTCGTGGCGGCGGCCATCGCCAACGGCGTCGCCGCGCAAAACGTGCAAACCGACTACATGGAGATCGAGCCGCGCTATAGCGACAACTATGAGAAGCGCGACTTCGTCGGCTACTTCGTGCGTAAGACGCTGGTCATTACGCTGAAGGACATCGCCAAGTTCGAGGAAGTGCTGACGGCATCCTTGAACGCCGGCGCGAACTACGTGCATGGCGTGCAGTTCCGCACGACGCAGCTCCGCAAGCATCGCGATGATGCGCGGCTCCTGGCGATCCGCGCGGCGAAGGAGAAGGCCACAGCCATGGCCAAAGAACTGGGCCAGACCATCGGCGACCCGCAGACGGTCCAGGAAGAGCAGAACCAATGGTGGTCCGGTTATGGCGCGTGGTGGGGTTCGCGCTGGGGCGCGACGATGACGCAGAATGTGGTGCAGAACGCGGCCGGCAGCAGCGCGCCGGCGCTGGACAGCGCCCTCCCGCCGGGCCAAATCAGCGTCACGGCCCGGGTGACGGTGAGTTTTGAGCTGACGCGCTGACAAGCGGCGTCGGGGTTCAGATTTCGGAAGTCTGGAAGACTTCCGAAATCTAGGGCGCCAGACTACGATCTTACAGCAGCATATCAGGAGGCAATAGTTATGGAACGCACCGTATTGGGAAAAACGAGCAGCTCGTATTCATTGGGCATCGCCGCGCCAGCCGGCCGGCTCATCTTCATCTCCGGCACCGTCGCGCTGGACGAGGCCAACCAGGTCATCGCGCCGGGCAGCATGGAAGGCCAGACGCGCTGCATCTTCGCGCAGATCGAGCAATTGCTGCAAGAAGCCGGCGCGACCCTGCGCCACGTCGTCAAACTGACGGCCTACGTGACCGACATGAGCCGCTACGGCGAATACGCCAGAGTGCGCCGCGAGGTCTTTGATGGCGGCCCCTTCCCGGCCAGCGCCTCGGTGCAGGTCGCCGGCCTGGTAGTCGAAGGGCTGCTGGTCGAAGTCGAAGCCATCGCGGTGGTCTGAGCGATGGGCAAGACGGCGAAACTGCACGGCAGCGTCCTCAGCGCCGACGACCAGGCGCAAATCCATCAGGCTGCCCTGACGATCCTGGAGCGGGTCGGGCTGCGGATCGAGAGCGCCCCACTCTTTGAGCGGCTGCGCCGCGCCGGCCTGC
>CAIQJD010000349.1 GCA_903872005.1 uncultured bacterium
AGGGTCAGGCCGCGCGCCGCCAGCCGGCCGGCCGCGCCCACCCAGCGCAGCCGGATGTCCGTCGGGCGCTGCGGCGTATCCATCTGAACGCGCGCCGCGCCCAGGCTCGTATCCAGCTCGATGCCGGCGCGCAGCGTCCGCGCGTAGCTCTGGCCCGCGGCGTCGCGCCAGCTCAGGACGGCGACCGGCGCGCCGGCCGGCAGGGACGCGGCATCTTCCAGTTGCGCCGCCAGCCCGAAGGCCGTCGCCGTGAAGTCATAAGGATTCTCGATCTCCACTTCAGACAGGCCGCCGGCCCCCAGCGTCGCGCCGAATTGCAGATCGTAAAAGACATCGTCCAGCCAGACATCCTGCACTTTGTCGGTGATGACATATTCGATGTTCAGCAGGGCCAGTTGCTCTGCCGGCGGGACCTCGGTCAATTGCTCGCGCAGCCGGCCGTCGGGGAGGATCTGCGCCGGCGCCAGGAGCAGCCGTTGCAGCGTGACGTAGCGCTTCAGCGGCAGCACCCCGCCGTCATAGCCATCGGCCGCGGCGATGCGATAGAGCAGCGGCAGATTGGGGGCCAACACCTCTTTCTGCTTGGTCGCATCAATCAGGTTGGCGACAGCGCGCGCCGGCAGCCGCTCCCCCCACCAGGCGCGCAATTCCGCCAGATCGCCGGGGTCGTAGCGGGTATCCGACAGGCTGAGGAAGCGGAAGGTGGGCGCGCCGACGCCCCAATGGGCCGTCGGGTCGCCCAGGCCGGCCGGCGTCGTCCCTTCGGCCAGGGCTTCCAGGGGCCGGCCGTCGCTCCCCACGCGCTGGCCGGCGGCCAAGAGGTGCGCCGGCGCCGTCCGCAGCGCGGCGAAGGCGTCCGCGCTGGTGGGCGTCGCCAGGGCCAGGCTGCGGCCGGCCAGGAACAGCTCGACCAGCAACGCCAGGAGCGCCGGCCAGAGCAGATAGCCCGCCGGGCGCGGCCGCACACGGATGATCTTCGCGGAGACCCGCTCCCAGGGCCGGCGCCCCGCGCCCAGAAGCCGGCGCAGCCCGCCCAGGAGCAGCATGCCGGCGACCGCCCCGCCCCAGCCGGCCAGGGTCAGGCCGGCCGGCCGCTCCAGCCAGCCGCGCCAGAGGGAGACGACCAGCGCCAGGCCGGCGATCAACGCGGCCAGCGCGATCCAGAAGATCGGATAGGCCGCCAGGCGCGGACGAGCGCCGCCGGCTTGCGGGATTGTCCGCGTCCGGCCGCGCCTGTCCGCGTCCCATTGTTCTACGCCCAGGCCGGCCAGGAGCGCCGCGCCCAGGGCGTACAGGACGAGCCAGCGCGCCGGGGCGCGGAACAACGCGAAGCCGGGGATCAACCGATAGCACAGATAGTAGAGCGGGTTATAGCCGCCGAAGGCCAGGCCGAGACCCAGGCCGGCCAGGCCGACGCCGACGCCCCAGGCGCGCCGGCCGCGCCCGCGCCACAGCCCCAGGCCGGCCAGCGCCAGTCCGAACCAACCCATGTAGGCGACATACTCGCTGAAGACCGTCTCGCCGTAGCCGGGCAAGAAGGCGCGCAACAAGAGCTGCGGCTTCAGCGAGAAGGCGATGACTTCGCGATAGCTCAGGCCGCCGCCGCGGATGGAGAGCTGCGAGAGTTCCAGGGTGGGTAAGAGCTGCAGCGCCGAGAGGGCCAGCCCGCCGCCGGCGA